>JBEGPL010000309.1:0-3790 GCA_041181445.1 Pseudomonadota bacterium | reverse complement strand
GGCCGAAACGCTGACGGCATTTGGCAAGCTGAGCGTCGATACCGGCATATTGGGGAACGCCGAGGCCTATGTCGAGTTTCTGGCAACGCGGCGCAAGTCGAACCAGGACGGCAACCGCCAGTTCACGCTCGACTATCCGTTTGGCAGCCCGCTGATCCCGGCTGAACTGCGCTTTGCGACGGCTGCACTGGGCCCGCAGGCGACCAACCCGGGCGTCTCGGTCGGCATTCGTGCCTTCACCGACTATGGTATTTATCAGAGCCGCCAGACCGTCGACTATGTCCGTCTCAACGCCGGGCTGCGCGGCGACATCACCGATACGTGGCGGTATGAACTGTTCATCGGCAAAAGCTGGAACGACGGCGAATATACCTCCGATCTGATCCTGACCGACCGTTTGAATCAGAGCATGGATGTCGTGGCATCGGGCTCGGGCTTTGTTTGCCGCAATGCGACGGGTGGCTGCGTTGCCGCGCCGGCGCTCACGCCGTCGGTTGTCGGCGGTCAGTTCCCGGCACCGTGGTTCGACTTTGTGACCGATCCGATTACCGGCAACACGGCGTTCCGCGAGTCAACCGCGGCTGTGTCGGTCGATGGTCCGCTGTTCGCAATCTGGGGCGGCGATGTCCAGGTCGCTTTGGGCGCGGAATATCGCAAGAGCAGCATCAATGACACGCCGTCGACCGAAAGTCAGCGCGGGAACCTTTACGGGTTTACCTCGTCGACGATTACGCGCGGCAGCGACGCCGTAAAGGAAGTGTTCGGCGAAATCGAAATCCCGTTGGTCCGCGACAGCTTTATCTATGATCTGACGCTCAACGGTTCAGCGCGCTACACCCATTACGACTCATACGGTGGCGCCGAAACGTGGAAAATCGGCGGCACATTGGCGCCGGTGCAATGGATGTCGTTCCGCGGCAGCTATGGCACGTCCTATCGTGCGCCTGCCCTGTTCGAACAGTTTCTGGGGGCAACCTCGGGCTTCCTGAGCAGTGCCAACGATCCCTGCACCAACCTCGCGTCGGTGACCAACCCGCTTATTCTGGCGCAGTGTCAGGCCGACGGTCTGCCTGCCAACTTCATCCAGAATAGCAGCATCACGGTTATCGGTCTGGGCGGTGCGGCGGCCGGTCTTGAAGCTGAAACGTCAAAGGCGCTGACCTTTGGCGGCGTGCTTCAACCCGACTTTGGCGATTCGATTGGTGACATCTCGCTGGCGGTCGATTACTTCCGGATCAAGGTCGACAATGGCGTTGCGCAGTTGTCCGCAGCAACCGTTCTGGCGCAGTGCTACAATAACCCTGAACGCACGACGTGCTCGAACGGTCTGATCACGCGCCAGCCCTATACGGGTGCAGGCACTGGCCAGCTTTCGGTCATCCAGAGCTTCGTCAACATCTCTGACGCAAAGGTGCGCGGGATCGATTTCGCAGCGCGGTATTCGCGTGACATCGGTGCTGGCAAATTCCGTCTGAATGCCAATCTGACCAAGTTCCTGGAACGATATAGCCGCACGCTGCCGACACAAACCCCGATCAACGTCGTCGGTGAATTGTCGAACCCGCAGTGGACAGGCACGTTCGACGCTTCATATGCACGTAATGGCTGGAACTTCCGTTACGGTGTCGAGTGGATTGATGCCACGACGTCAAATCCGCGCGCGGCACTGAACGGCTTCAGCCCGCTGATCTATGATCTGTCGACGCCCGACTATTTCCTCCACACGGCTTCGATCCGTTACGAGCAAGAAAAGTTCGGGATTACGCTGGGCGTCCGCAACATTTTCAACCGGACACCGCCGACCATTTCGTCGGATTGGACGAACACGATCGGCAACGGACCGCTTTACAGCGGATATGATTTCCGTGGGCGTTCGTTCTTCATCAACATGACCGCCGGTTTCAAATAAACCGTTGGCCCTGAGACAGAAGAGGGCGCCTTCGGGCGCCCTTTTTTGTGTCTGCCAAATGCGCCCAGATCCTCCGGCGACGTCAGGCCCAAGCCCGGCCATACCGCTGGCCCAACCCCGTCAGCAATTCATATTGCGACAGGCCGCTCGCCGCGCTCGCGGTGGGCAGGTCATAAGCGATGTCGATCCAGTCGCCCTCGCCCACCGAACACCCGTCTGGCACCACCAGCGCGGTCAGGTCCATCGACACGCGGCCGACGACGGCCAGTTCATGTTCGCCAACGCGCGCCCCGCCCCTGCCCCCTGAAAAACCGCGCAGGTAACCGTCGGCATAGCCAAGGTTGATGATCGCCAGCCGCAACGGCGCGGCGGCAGTAAATGTGGCGTTGTAACCGACGCTGTCGCCCGCCACGATGTCGCGGACTTGCAAGACCTGAACCTGCGGCTGCACCACGGCGCGGATATTGCCCACACATTCGCCGCGTGCGATGCCGCCATAGAGCGCAAGCCCCGGGCGGGTCAGGTCAAACGCATAGTCGGGGCCCAGGCAAATCCCCGCGCTGTTGGCAAGGCTCATCCGCCGCGCACGGGTCTGGCCCGCGAGCGCGCTGAACGCCGCGCGCTGGCGCTCATTCTGCGCATTGTTCTGGTCGGCGCTGGCAAGGTGGCTCATCAATGTCTCGATGGTCAGGCCGTCGAGCGCGCCTGCCAGTGCGTCGGCAACCGCGATCCCCAGACGGTTCATGCCGGTATCGACCATCACATCGCACGGCCGCCCGGCCCCTGCACTGCGCCAGCGCGCGATCTGATCCAGACTGCTGAGCACGGGCCGCGCAGGCAGGGTCAGCGCCGCCGCCATGTCGTCGCCGCGCACCCCGTGCAGCACTGACAGCATCGTGCCGGGATGCAGCGGCATCAACGCCGCCGCTTCGGCCCATGTCGCGACAAAAAAGTCGCGGCACCCGGCGTTCGCCAGCCGGTCCATGACGCCGCGCGCACCCAGCCCATAGCCGTCGGCCTTGATCGCCGCGCCGCATGCTGCTGATCCGCTCTGCGCGGCCAGCCAGCGCCAATTATGGGTCAATGCTGCGCCATCGAGGCGCAGGCGGAGCGGAGACGGAATCGCGATCATGACCCGCCCATGCGGCGGGCGGCGGCGCTATTCAAGGTCCTTGTTGCTGTTTTCGGGCAGGAACAGCGCGCTGACAATGAACGCCAGCGTCACCACGCCGACTGTGTACCACAGGCCGGCAAAGCCATTGCCCGACTTCACGACGATCGTTTGCGAAATATAGGGCAGGAAACCGCCGAAATATCCGGCGCCAATATGATACGGAATCGACATGCTGGTATAGCGGATCTTGGCCGGAAACATTTCGACCAATATCGCCGCGACCTGCCCATAGGTCATCGCCGACAGGATGACGAGCAGCGCCACCGCCAGGATGATCTTCCACGGCTGGCGCTGCGCAGGGTCGGACTTGTCGGGATAGCCTGCGGCTTCCAACGCGGCGATATACGCCTTTTCGTCATAGCCCGCGACCGCCGCATCGCCCACTTTCAGCTGGACCGCATCGCCATCGGCCTTGGCATAGCTGATCCCGCGTTTGGACAGGAAATTGAGCGCCTTGCCACATTCGCTCTCCTGTTTGGGCAGCAGCGCGTTGAAATCGCATGCCGGCATGGCAATGGTCACCGGTGACGTCGCGGTCGCCTTGGCCAGCGCCGGATTGGCGGCATCGGCCATCATCCAGAACAGCGGAAAGGTCCCCATGATCGACAGCGCATAACCGATCAGCAGGATCTTTTTCCGCCCGACGCGGTCCGATAGCCAGCCAAAAAAGACATAGAAGGGCGCGGCAATCGTGGCCCCGACGGACA
>JBEGPL010000308.1:0-2667 GCA_041181445.1 Pseudomonadota bacterium | reverse complement strand
CCTGCGCGGCGGCAAATTTGGCCCGTTCATTGCGTGCGCCAGCTATCCCCAATGCAAGTTCACACGCAAATTTGCGCAGCCCGGCGGCGATGGCGCCGCCGACAACGGCCCCGAAGTGATGGGCACCGACCCGGTCAGCGGCGAAGAGGTGAGCAAGCGCAGCGGCCGCTTTGGCCCCTATATCCAGCTGGGTGAAGGCAAGGAGGCAAAGCGGTCGTCGATCCCCAAGGACATCCCCGGCGAAGACTTCGACCTCGATTATGCGCTGCGCCTGCTCGCGCTGCCCCGCGACGTCGGTACCCACCCCGAAAGCGGCAAGGTGATCGTCGCCGGGCTGGGCAAATATGGCCCCTATCTGCTCCACGACGGCAAATATGCCAAGTTGACCGGCACGGCGGAGATCTTCGAGATCGGCATGAATGCCGCGGTGACGCGCATCGCCGAAGCGGCCGCAGGCGGCGGGCGCGGCGGCCGCGCCAAGGTTGAACCGCTCGCGGTGTTCGGCCCGCACCCGACCAGCGGCGGCGAGATGAAGCTGATGGCGGGGCGTTTTGGTCCTTATGTCACCGACGGCACGACCAACGCGACACTGCCCAAATCCGCCGACCCGGCGGCGCTGACGGCGGAAGAAGCCATCGCCTTGATCGACGCACGCGCGGCCAAGGGCCCGGCAAAGGGCAAACCAAAGCGCGCGCCTGCTAAAAAAGCGGCGGTGAAGAAGGCCCCGGCGAAGAAAAAGGCGGCACCAAAGGCCAAGGGCTGACCGCTCAATCGACCCAGTCTAGCCCCATGTCGCGGTAGACGCCGCGGTCTTCGTCCCAGTTGGCTTTGACCTTGACGTGCAGGAACAGGTGGACGGTGCGGCCGAGCAGTTCGGTCAGCTCGGCGCGGGATTTGCTGCCGATGTCTTTGATCCGCGCGCCCTTGTGGCCCAGGATGATCGCGCGCTGATTGTCGCGCGCGACCAGGATTTGCTGGTGGATTTCGGCGCTGCCGTCCTTTCGCGTCGTGAACTTCTCGGTCTCGACCGTTGATTGATAGGGCAATTCCTCGTGCAACTGGCGGTAAAGCTGTTCGCGGGTAATTTCGGCGGCGAGCATGCGTTCGGGCGCGTCGCTCACTTCATCTTCGGGAAAATGCCAGACGCCTTCGGGCATCCGCGCCGACAGATTGGCCTTCAGGTCGGCGACGCCGTCGCCGGTGTGAGCGCTGATGAAAAACGTCTCGGCCACGCGCAGCCGCAGGTTCAGGTCCGACGCCAGCGTCAGCAGCCGTTCCTTCTTCGCCAGATCGACCTTGTTGAGCACGACGATGATCGGCTCGCTGCGCGACTTCAGTCCTTCGACCAGCCGGTCGACGCGTTCGCCGGGCTTCGCGGCGCCATCGACGACCAGCACAATTGCTTCGGCGTTGTCGACGCTGTTCCACGCTGCTGCCACCATCGCGCGGTCGAGCCGCCGTTCGGGCGCAAAAATGCCCGGCGTGTCGATCAACACAATCTGCGTTTCGCCGTCCATCGCAATGCCCATCAGCCGGGTGCGCGTGGTTTGCGCCTTGGGGCTGACAATCGCCACTTTCTGCCCGACCAGCGCGTTGACGAGCGTGGATTTGCCCGCGTTGGGCGCGCCGACGACGGCGACAAATCCGCATTTCCGGGTCATGATTTATGGTCTTTCAACTGGTCGAGCAGCAATTGGGCGGCGGCGGTTTCGGCGGCGTGCTTCGATGAACCTTCGGCCTCGGCTTGCGCCAACTTGCCGATTGTCACCGATACACGGAATTGGGGCGCGTGGGGAGGGCCGTCGCGCGCGATGGTTTCATATTCGGGCGGACGGCGTCCGGCGGCGGCGGCCCACTCCTGCAACGCCGATTTGGGATGTTTCGGCGCGGTCACTTGATCACTGATCATCGCGTCCCAGTTCGTCTCGACAAAGGCGCGGGCGACGTCCAGCCCGCCGTCGCGGTAGAGCGCCCCGATCAGCGCCTCCATCACGTCGCCGACGATGTTGTCGCTGTGCCGCCCGCCGTCGTCGCGTGCCTGTTTGCCCAAGCGGATATGCGTGGGCAGGCCGAGGCCCCGGGCCAGTGCGGCACAGCTTTCGCGGCTGACCAGAACGTTTAACCGGCGCGACAGTTCGCCTTCACTCTCGTGCGGAAACCGCCCGAACAGCGCGTCGGCAATGGTCAGCCCGAGCACGCGGTCGCCGATAAATTCCAGCCGCTGATAGTCCGCCGCCCGCCCGGTGCTGCCATGGGTCAGCGCCTGTTCGAATAGTGACAGATCATGCGGCTTGTGCCCGGTGAGCCGGACAATCAAGGCCGCATCGGGTCCTTGCGTCAAAAACCGTCCCCGATGCGCGACCAGCGCGCGGCGGTGAACCAGCTGATCGGGTTGACCCAGCTGGCCGACCCGTCCGTGGAAAACATGCCGACCATGGCTTTGCCGATCAGATTGTCTTCGGGAACCAGCCCGATGCCCTTGCCCTCGATGGCAAGAAAACGGCTGTCGGCGCTGCGGTCACGATTGTCGCCCATCAGGAATAATTTACCGGCGGGCACCGGGACGGCGACGGTATTGTCCTTGTCCTGCGTAATCAGGTCGAGGACATTATAGCTTGGCCCGCCAGTCATGGTTTCGCGATATTGCGGATATCGGCACACGCGGGC
>JBEGPL010000307.1:0-6332 GCA_041181445.1 Pseudomonadota bacterium | reverse complement strand
CGACAAGTCGCGCTTTTCGGCGATGGCCAAGCGGCTGGCGACCGACAGCGGGTCGAGCATTGTCGACCGGGCGCTGCAATTGCACGGCGGCTATGGCTATTTGCGCGATTACCCCATCGAACGATTCTGGCGCGACTTGCGCGTCCATTCGATATTGGAGGGGACGAACCAGGTGATGCGGATGATCGTCGGGCGGGATTTGTTGCGACAATGACCGCGACGACTTTCGCGTCGGCCTTTGCGGCTTGTCCGCTGGTCGCCATTTTGCGCGGCGTTCGGCCCGGCGAGGTTGCCGATGTCGGTGTCGCGCTGGTCGATGCCGGGTTCACGCTGGTCGAAGTACCGCTCAACTCCCCCGATCCGCTCGACTCGATTGCGCGGCTGGCGGCGACGATTGGGGATCGCGCGCTGGTTGGTGCGGGCACCGTGCTGCGCATCGCCGATGTCGACGCCGTGCGCGGCGCGGGCGGCCGGATGATCATCTCGCCGCACAGCGACCCCGCTGTCATCGCGCACAGCGCCGCCAGCGGGCTGATTTCGATTCCCGGCTATCAGACCCCGACCGAGGCATTTGCCGCGATAGCGGCAGGCGCGCACGCGCTCAAACTCTTTCCGGCAGAAGCCGCCAGCCCGGCGACCTTCAAGGCGCAGGGCGCGGTGCTGCCGCGCGCGATTCCCCGGCTAGTCGTCGGCGGCATCACGGCCGACACGCTGGCACCATGGCACGCGGCGGGGGCCGACGGCTATGGACTGGGGTCGGCGCTGTACAAGCCGGGCATGACGGCGGCAACGGTCGGCACGAACGCGCGCGCGTTCGTTGCGGCGTGGCGCGCGCTGGCGGCCTAAATCACCATCAGGTCGCGGCCAACGATGATGTCGCCGGCGAAGTCCTGGCGCACCGGAGCCAGCCAGTCGGCGTCGGGGACAAAAGGATAGCCGCCGGGCCCAAAGTGCGACAGGACCAGCGTCTTCACCCCCGCGCGGGTCGCGATCTTGCCGACCTCGGTCGACGGTGTGTGGCTGGCGATCAGATGTTCGCGCAGACGCGGCGCGTTCGGCTCCGACGCGATCAGCGCGTCCATCGCGGGCAGGTGCATGACTTCGTGGACCAGGACGTCGGCCCCTTTGGCCAGCGCGACGAGTGCATCGCTCGGCGCAGTGTCGCCCGAAATCACGATCGACCGGTCAGGGCCGTCGAACCGCCACGCGAATGATGGCACCACCGGCGGGTGATTGACCAACGCGCACGCGACCCGCACGCGGTCGTCGCGATAGACGTCGCCGCCGCGCTTCACCTCGTGCGGTCGGATCAGCGTGGCGGGGTCGATGCGGCCTTCGTCGGCGATCCGCGTTTTGATGTCATAGTCATTGAGCGCCAGAAACTGCCGCGTCATCCGGCGCAGCGGCGGCGGGCCATAGGCATCGACCGGAACCGCCAGATTGTTGGCCCAGGCGAGCAGCAACAAATTGCCATAATCGGCATTATGGTCCGAATGATGGTGGGTCACGAAAATCGCGCGCAATGCGTCAAGTTTCAGCCCCGCCAGCACCATCTGGCGCGCGACGCCGTTGCCGCAATCGACAACATAGACATGGCCGTCGATCACCACCGCCTGCGCTGCGGCCGCGCGATTGGGCTTGGGTGTCGGGCCGCCGGCTGTGCCGAGCAGGACCAGCTTCGTGCGCGGCTCGGCCGCTGGTTCGGCGGCGCGCGCCAACGCGGGCGGCAGCAGCGTCGCGGCAGCAAGCGACGACAGGATCGTGCGGCGGTCGATATTCATGGACAAGGCCTATCATCGCGCTGCCGCCATGGCCAGATGCGCCGCGCACCGGGCGATCACGCCCGGGGCGCATTTCCCTGTGCGCCACCCCGTCCCCGGTTCGCCGTTCAGATGTAGCGACTGACCAGATTTTCGACATATTCCTGACGACCCGAACGCGGATGCGGGTTGACACCGGCGGCAACCGCGGCGTCAGAAATGTCGACCAAACTGGATTTGCTGCCCAGCATGGCCTGTGCATCGGCGCTCTGCCAGCCGGCATAGCGTTCGGTGACAACGGCATCGAGTTCGCCGCCTTCGATCATCGCGGCGGCATTGAGCAGGCTGCGGGCGAGGACATCGACGCCGCCGACATGACCGTGGAACAAGTCGGCCGCGTCGATGCTCTGGCGGCGAACCTTGGCGTCGAAATTGTTGCCGCCATATTGGAACCCGCCATTTTTCAGGATGTAGTACATGGCGGTTGTAATTTCGCGGACGTCGTTGGGGAACTGGTCGGTGTCCCAGCCATTTTGCGGATCGCCGCGGTTCATGTCGATTGAACCGAAAATGCCCAGATTGATCGCGCTGGCAATTTCATGTTCGAAACTGTGACCTGACAGCGTCGCGTGGTTCGCCTCGATATTCATCTTCACTTCTTTTTCCAGCCCATTGGCCAGCAGAAAGCCATAGATGGTTTCGACGTCGAAGTCATACTGATGCTTGGTCGGTTCGTGCGGCTTGGGCTCGATCAGGATATCGCCCTTAAAGCCGATCTTGTGCTTATGTTCGACGACCATTTGCAGGAAGCGACCGAATTGCGCCTTTTCCTGTTACAGGTCAGTGTTGAGCAGGCAGTCATAGCCCTCGCGGCCGCCCCACAGCACGTAATTTTCGCCGCCCAGCCGATGGGTTGCATCCAGACAATGGCGCACTTGTGTGGCGGCAAAGCGGAATACGTCGGGATCGGGGTTGGTCGATGCCCCGCTCATATAGCGCGGATGGCTGAAATTATTGGCGGTGCCCCACAGCAATTTGATGCCCGTGGCCGCCATTTTCGCCTCAATCTTGTCGACGATCACCGCGAAATTATGGACATGCTCGCTGATCGTGGCGGCATGCGCCATCACATCGACGTCGTGGAAACAGAAATAGGGCAGGCCCAGCCGGGTGAAAAATTCAAACGCCTCGTCCAGTTTATGGTCGGCGCGTGCCTGATCGATCGGGCCGCCGTGCCACGGGCGGTTGAACGTGCCGCCGCCGAACACGTCAAACCCGTCCCAGCAGAATGTGTGCCAGTAACATACCGCCATGCGCAGATGATCCGCCATCGTCTTGCCCATCACGACGCGGTCCTTGTCGTAATAGCGATAGGCGAGCGGATTGGTCGAACCGAGACCTTCGAACTTGACCGGTTCGATGTCGGCAAAATAGCTGGCGGCCATGATCATTGCTCCTGGAATGCGGTTTTCAGATTTTGGTAAAGTGCACGGTAATGCGGAAGTCGTTCGGCATAAAGTTCGGCCAGCCGGTCGTCGGGCTCGGCGACATGCAAAATCGCGGGCGCAGTGCACACCGCCTCGATCGACGATCCGGTGTGGGCAAGCTGTGCCAGCCGCGCCGCGCCATAGGCGGGGCCGACCTCGCCGCCATCGCGATAGATCAGCGGACGGCCCAGGATCGAACTCAGGATATTGCCCCAATAATGCGATTTCGCGCCGCCGCCGATCACCGTGATTGAATCGACATGCGCGCCGCTGTCGGTCAACGCATCCATGCCGTCGCGAAAAGCAAAGGCGACACCCTCCAGCACCGCCTGGCCAATCGCGGCCGCATCGCTTTCGTGGGTCAGGCCAAACAACACGCCCTTTGCGCTGGGGTCGTTGTGTGGCGTGCGCTCGCCCGACAGATAGGGCAGGAAAATTTCGCTGGTTGCGGGCGCGTCGCGTGCTTCAATGGCGGCGAACATCTGCGCCGCATCCTTCATGCCGGTCAGCCGCACCGCCCAGTCGACGCAGCTCGCCGCGCTCAGGATGACCGACATCTGGTGCCATCGGCCGGGCAGCGCGTGGCAGAAACTGTGCACGCCGCCCGCCGGGTTGGGGCTGTATCCGCCGTTGGCCAGGAACAGCACGCCCGATGTACCGAGCGAGAGAAAGGCGTCGCCCGGACGCACAACGCCGACGCCAACGGCCCCCGCCGCATTGTCGCCGCCGCCCGCCACAACGGGGACGCGGTCCATGCCCCACGCTTCGGCCAGTTCGGCGCGCAACGCGCCCGTGAATTGGTTGCCCTCGAACAATTTGGGCATGTGCGAACGGTCGAGCCCGGTCGCAGCCAGCATGGCGTCGGACCAGTCGCGCGCGCCGACATCCATCCACAAGGTCCCCGCGCTGTCCGACATGTCCGACGCGAGTTCGCCGGTCATGCGCAGCCGGACATAGTCCTTGGGCAGCAGAACGGTTTTGACCTGCGCAAAGATGTCGGGTTCATGTTCGCGCACCCACTGCAATTTGGGTGCGGTGAAGCCGGGCATCGCGCGGTTACCGGTGATCTGGCCCAGTTCGGGCAGCGCCGCTTCAAGTGTGGCACATTGCGCCGCGCTGCGGCCGTCATTCCACAGGATCGCCGGTCGCAGTGCCCGATTGTCGGCACCAAGCAACGTCGCGCCATGCATCTGGCCCGACAGCCCGATCGCCTTGACGGCGTGGCGTTTTTGCAGATCAAGGTCGCTGACCGCGCTGTTGGTTGCTGCCCACCAATCGGTCGGATCCTGCTCGGACCACAGGGCATGCGGACGCGACACGGCCAGCGGTGCGCTGGCGATTTCAACCACCGCGCCCTTGTCGTCCATCAAGATTGCTTTGACGCCGGACGTGCCGATGTCGATTCCCAGATACATAGACTCCGAACCTCTCCCGGTTAGGCGTGCATCGATATCAGGTCAAAAAAGGTAGCGCTAACATTTTTTCGATTATTGCATATTTCCGGCAAATTTGCGTGGCTTTTCGTGTTGTTTTTAGGTCGCGCGTCGGCCGGGCTGCGGCGTTCGATCTGTACGCGGCGCGTGCTGCGTTTCGCGGCATTGACAGCGCGAAGCTTTACCTGCACTCTTCGACGGTAGCGCTACCATAAAAGTGCAAGAAACGGAACGCCGGGCCGCTGCTTTCGGTGCAAAAATGGGGAGGGGAGTCCAATGACGGATCGCACGGGGGAGCAGCTGAATCTGCCGCTCATTGCTGCAATTGTTGGCGTTGCCACGATTGGCGGCTTCATGTTCGGATATGATTCGGGCGCCATCAACGGCACCTTTACCGGTCTCGCCCAGGCATTTGGGCTGGATGCTTCGAATCTTGGCCTGGTCGCGAGTTCGCTGTTGCCGGGTTGCGCGCTCGGCGCCTTTGCCGCCGGACGGCTTGCCGACATGATCGGTCGCCGCAATGTGATGCAGTTGGCGGCCATTTTGTTCATCGTGAGTGCGCTGATCACCGGTGCTGCGGGTTCGGCGACGATCTTTGCCATCGCACGATTTTTCGCCGGCGCGGCGGTGGGCGCGGCGTCGGTCCTGTCGCCTGCCTATATTTCCGAAGTGACGCCCGCTCACCTGCGCGGGCGGCTGTCCAGCCTGCAACAGATTATGATCATCATCGGTCTGCTGGGCGCAGCCACGTCGAACTGGGCGTTTCAAAATGCCGCCGGATCGTCGGTTGCCGAAATCTGGGGCTATCCGGCGTGGCGCTGGATGTTCTGGGCGCAGGCGGCACCGGCCTTGCTGTTCCTGTTGACGCTGATGCTCATCCCCGAAAGCCCGCGCTATCTGGTCGCAAAGGGCCGGATGGACGAAGCGGTCGCGGTGC
Source organism: Pseudomonadota bacterium (assembly GCA_041181445.1). GTDB lineage: Bacteria > Pseudomonadota > Alphaproteobacteria > Sphingomonadales > Sphingomonadaceae > Sphingopyxis. Next base: position 715 of record JBEGPL010000307.1, on the reverse strand, counting down.
TCACCCGCCTGTTCGGCGCGGCCAGCGCTGCGCGCAAAGCCGACGAGATCAAAGCGACGCTGGCGAGCGACCATCAACCGCGATTGTCCGATCTGAATGAACCGTCGACCGGCAAATGGCGCCGCATCGTGTGGGTCGGCATCGGACTCGCGACGTTCCAGCAACTCGTCGGGATCAACGTGATCTTCTATTACGGCATCATGTTGTGGGAAGCCGTCGGCTTCACCGAATCACAGGCGTTCGCGACACAGGTGATCAATGACAGCGTGTCGGTCGCCGCTTGTTTGATCGCGATCTTGCTGATCGACAAAGTCGGTCGCAAACCGCTCCTGTTGTTCGGTTCGATCGGCATGGCGCTGACGCTGTCGACGATTGCGTGGTGCTTCATGCAGGGCACGTTGATCGACGGCAAACTTGTCCTGCCGCCGGGCTATGGCTCGATCGCCTTCTATGCCGCGATCAGCTATGCCGCGATTTTCAACATCAGCTGGGGCCCGGTCATGTGGGTGATGCTGGGCGAAATGTTCCCCAACCAGATGCGCGGGTCGGCGCTGGCGGTGGCGGGGTTCGCGCAGTGGACGTCGAACTTCGTGATTTCGTCGAGCTTTCCATGGGCGCTCAAAAATGTCGGCCTGGTCGGATCCTATGGTTTCTTTGCGGTCTGTTCGTTCATCTCGATCTTTTTCGTGATCTTCTTCATCCGGGAAACAAAGGG
>JBEGPL010000306.1:0-8955 GCA_041181445.1 Pseudomonadota bacterium | reverse complement strand
ACGAAAGGCAAGTTTTGGTAACTTAGACAACTTGGTGTGATATGTCTTGTCAATAGCGCTTGGAAGTTTCAAAAACAACCGATGACACACCCCCGCATCCACGCAGCGCGCGCGCCCGATCATCCCGCCATCATCATGAGCGACACCGATGAAATCCTGACCTATGGAGAAATGGAACGCCGCGCCAATCAAGGTGCGCAGCTGTTCCGCGACCTCGGGATACAGATTGGCGATACGATTGCTGTGTGGCTACCCAATATTCCCGAATATCTGTGCGCCTATTGGGCAGCCCAGCGCGCAGGGCTTTACATTACGCCTATTGCGACTGCCCTAACGGCCGACGAAGCGAGTTACATCTTGGCGAACAGCGCCGCCAAACTGCTCATCAGTTGCAACGATATCGTCGGACTGGCGAGATTACTAGGCGCGCAGCGTCCATCCAATTTGCAGCATTATTTCGACCTGGCAGACTGGAACAAGGCCATTGCTGCAATGCCAGATGCAGCAATAGCTGATGAAAGCGCGGGCTTTCATATGGTCTATTCAAGCGGCACCACGGGGCGTCCAAAAGGAATTCGCCTACCGCTGACAGGTGGCAGCCCTACTGCGCCGCACATGCTCGCCGAACGGTCGGAGCGCAATTATGGGGTGAGACCCGATACCGTATATTTGTCGCCCGCGCCGCTCTATCACACCGCGCCGATAGCATTCTGTACCTCATGCCACCGGCTGGGGGCAACGGTGGTCATCATGCCGAAATTCGATCCCGAAACCACGCTTCAGACAATTGAGAAATATCGGGTTACGGTTACGCAAATGGTGCCGACGATGTTCGTGCGGATGCTGAAGCTACCCGACGAAAAGCGGTTATCCTATGACGTGTCCAGCCTGCAACATGTCGTGCACGCGGCTGCCCCCTGCCCCATCGAAATCAAACACCGGATGATCGATTGGCTTGGACCAATTGTGCAGGAATATTATGGCGGCTCCGAAGGCAATGGGTCTACCAATATCACCGCAGAGGAATGGCTAAAAAAACCGGGATCAGTCGGCCGTGCCAGTTGGGGCACGATCCATATTTGCGATGACGATGGTAACGAGCTGCCGCCGGGCGAACAGGGCATTGTCTATTTCGAAGGCGGTTGGGATTTCAAATATCTCGGCGATGATGAGAAGACCAAGGACAGCCGGCATCCGTTGCATTCCGGCTGGTCGATGCTGGGCGATGTCGGGTATCTCGATGAGGATGGCTATCTTTTTCTGACTGATCGGAAAAGCTATATGATTATCTCAGGCGGTGTGAATATCTATCCGCAAGAGATTGAAAACCTGTTGATTACACATCCCAAAATTGCCGATGCGGCAGTCATCGGTGTGCCGAATCCGGACTTTGGCGAGGAAGTGAAAGCAGTCGTGCAGCCCATGGACTGGGCGGATGCAACCCCCGAACTCGAAATAGAACTCATCAATCATTGCAAAGCGCATTTGTCGCCGGTGAAATGCCCGCGCTCGGTGGATTTCGATCCGGCGTTGCCAAGGCTAGACAACGGGAAGCTGTACAAACGCCTGCTCAAAGATCGCTACTGGCCGAAGCCCGGCTAACCCCCGAAATTCAATCCCTCATTCAGCGTCCATTTTCCATTTCGCCCGCGCACCCAGCCCGATGCCGCGTGGGTGCCGCCGTCTACGGGGAGCAGCACGCCCGTGATGTAACTCGCCATTTCGGAAGAAAGGAACACTGCTGCATCGCCGCATTCCAGGTCCAAGCCTTCGCGCAACAGGGGAATCAGGCGATTCATGGCGTCACCCTCTTCTGCGCTATGCTGTTTCCAGGTCTCAGGATCGACCGGTCCCGCGCGATTTCCTTGATTGCCGGGCGTGACGGTGTGATCGGGCGCTATGCAATTGACCCGGATAGTGTGCTCGGAAAGCTCCAGTGCCATGGATTTGGTAAAGCTCAGCATCCCCGCCTTGCATGCGGCATAGACTGCGAAATTAGGAGCGGCCCGGCTTGCTTCGATGCTCGCGACATTGACGATGGATCCGCCCTGACCGCCACGAATCATGATCGGCGCGGCTGCATGGGTCGCCGCCAACATCGAAATCAAATTTATATCGACATGTTTGCGCCAGCTGCGCTCTGACTGTTCGAGAAAGGGCCTGCCCGAAACTCCGCCAGCATTATTCACCAATATGTCGAGGCGGCCAAATTCCGTGTCAGTCGCAGCAATCGCGGCGCGCAAAGCATCGGTGTCCATTACGTCAGCGGGAAGTGCCAGCGCCTTCACGCCCCGTTCGCGAACACGCAAAGTGGCTTCTTCGGCGCGTTCGGGGAAGATATCGACGATTGCGATGCTCGCACCAGCTTCAGCAAGGCGCAGTGCAATCCCGCGTCCGATGCCGCCGCCGCCGCCAGTGACCAAAGCCACTTTGCCGTCTAGGCGGGTACGGTCAGCCATCGTGACTATCCACACCCATCACAGCGCCGGTCACATAGGCCGCATAGCCGCTTACCAGATAGGCCGCGAGATGACCCAACGTTTGGTTATCTGTGCCGGTCAGGATGCTGTTCACACGGATGCCATCCCGTGCCCATTCGACGCCCAACGTCTTGGTCAGGTTTCCCAGCGCACCTGCTGCTGCTGCATGATCAGCACCCAGCATCTGTTCTGCAGCACCTACGAACAATATAGCACCAGCGGCACCCCGCGCACGGCAATCTTCGGCAAATAGCTTGGCGGCATGAAAACGCTGATCCAACCCTTCGCCGAGAACGCTCCGCCATTCATCATGGCTGATTTCATGCGCTGGTTTGGCAGGTGCCGGGGGTGCCACATGGACCAATATGTCTGAAGCACCATCAAGAACGAGCGCCGCGCCTGCCGATACCAACGCCTGCGTTATCGCGGCGTTGCTGCCGATAATTCGCACGGTCTTGCCACTGAGCCAGCCGCTCATAGCCACCCCCATGGGCCGTTGGCGCGTTCTCTGGGGGGAGTAAAGTCTGGCATCATCAACGAGCGACGCAGGCTTTCGCCGCCGTCCTGCAATATGACCTGCCCGGTCATGTCGCCAAGCAAGGGCGTGCACGTCATCGCCGACAACCAGCCGAACTCACGGATACGTCCAGTGCGGCCGGCGGGAATCATATTCTGCAAAGGAGCTATTGCGTCCGCGCCATCGCCGTTGGTCGAACTGGCATGCGGAAAGAAGCCGGCTGCCACCGCGTTGACCCTGATGCCAAAAGGTTTCCAATCGCGCGCCATCGCTTTTGTCATCGTCGCCTGCGCGGTTTTGGCGGCGGCGCTGTGGGCGTCGCCCGGAAATCCAGTCCAGATATATTGCGCGCTGTTGTTGATGATCGCCCCGCCCTTGCCGATCGCGATCCTGCGCCGCGCAAATTCGGTCGAGCATAAAAACGTGCCGTCAATGGCAATCCGTGTCACCGCATTCCAGGCATTGACCGAGATGTTCTCGGCCAGCACCGGAAAATTGGCGCCAGCATTGTTGGCGAGCAATGATACCGGACCAAGCGCCTGCTCCACTTCATCAAAAGCCGACTTGACTGCCTTTGGATCACGGACGTCGCATGAAAGTGCATGCGTCTGAACACCCATCTCAGCAATCTGCGCAGCACCTGCCTCCGCACGCTCGATCGACCGCCCCATGACCGCAACCTTCGCCCCGCCCTGGGCAAAGGCCATCGCCATCGCAAGTCCCATTCCTGACCCGCCACCGGACACCAGCACCACTTGTCCTGCAAAAATGTCGGCGGGATAAGGCGGGGTAGAAAATGGCGGCGGTTCGGTGATGATATGGTGATCAGGTACTGGCATGGACTCTCCTCGCATCAATGCTTGCGCGGCCAAAGTCATCATGTCAAGACATGGTAAACTAGGTGATATAGCAATGACCATCGATGAACTGGCAGCCCGCGAAGAAATCCGTCACCTCCTGACTCGCTATACTTATGCAGGCGATCGCGGTCGATTGACTGAGCTTGCTGCCTGTTTTACCTCCGACGGCGTTCTCGAATTTCCCGGATCCCGCGCGAACGGTCGTGACGAAATACTTGCCGCTTTATCGTCAGGTGAGCGCAACGCCGCGATCAGCTTTGTGCGTCATCATATCACCAATCCGCTCATCGATGTTAGTCAAGACGGGCAAGCCGCATCGGCGCGCAGCTATTTTCAAGTCGTCAGCAACAATGGACCCGACCATGCCGGGACATATTCAGACCAGCTCGTCCGCACCGCCGATGGTTGGCGTTTCGCACACCGGCTTGTGCGTGTTGACTGGCAATCACCGGCGTCATTGTTCCGATCCATGACGTCACGCTGATCCTATTTGACACTTATGTGTCAATATGACATTTAGCTGCCATGTCTGATTCGAAGCATTCCGATCTCGCGTTATTGGTGGACGCCGTGCACCGCATCAGGGGGCGGTTGCGCGAGCCGTTTCAGGCTGCGCACACCAGAACCGGACTTTCTGATATGGAAGTAACGGTGCTTACCGCAGTGTATGAAGCGGAGCACGCACCGACCGTTCCGCGCATCGGCCGCAGCCTTGGCCACCCGCGACAAGTAATTCAGCGCGCATCGAACACTCTCATCGAACAGGGCCTGATTATGCTTCAGGACAATCCCGATCACAAGCGTGCAAGCCTGTTGGCGATGACCGAAAAGGGCGTCGCGGTGAAGCAGGCAACGAAGGCCGAAACCGACGCAATCACCGCGACGCTGATGGACGCCATCGACGTCGGCGCTGTCCGTCAAGCGACGCATTTACTGAATGCCATTCGGCAGCAGATCGAGGCGCATAGCCGGAAAGAACAGTCATGATGGACGACACACTCAGCAGCTTGGTCAATATCGAACGGCTGACCGCATGGCTGGATACCAACATCCCCGCGCTTGGATCGGGGCCATTAATCGCCACCAAAATACATGGCGGCACCAGCAACGTCATTTTGTCGTTGAACCGTGGTGCCCAGACGTTAATCTTGCGCCGCCCGCCCGCCGTGCCACCGCCGGGAAGCGAAAAAAGTGTGCTGCGCGAAGCCAGAGTGCTGACAGCGCTAAAGGGTACAAATGTGCCGCATCCGACCTGTCACGGGTCATGCGAAGACGTGTCAGTCATCGGAGCGCCATTTTATGTCATGGACCTGGTCGATGGCTGGGCTGCTGAATTGCGCGACGGCAAGATTTACCACCGCGCGCCTTTCGACACCGCGCCCTTGGAAGCAGGCATTGGCTTCGCATTGGTCGATGGCCTTATCGCGCTCGCGAATGTCGACTACAAAGACGTGGGCCTCGAAGGTTTTGGCAAGCCTGATAATTTCCACCAGCGGCAGGTCGACCGGTGGGAGGGGCAGCTCAACAGCTATGCATCGCTTTATGATTATGCTGGCCGCGAATTGCCGGGATATGCCTATGCGCGGGACTGGCTACGTGCCAATCTGCCAACCGATTTCATGCCCGGCATTATGCACGGCGACGTCGGCACGCCCAACGCCCTGTTCGCCTTTGACGAACCAGCGCGGCTCACGGCGTTGATCGATTGGGAGCTTTCGACGATTGGCGATCCGTTGCTTGACCTTGCTTGGTTCTGCAACGGCCTGCGCGATGAGCGTGACGGCGACCGCTTACCGCCCAAGGATTTGTACAATGTCGCCAATTTGCCGACCCGGCAGGAACTCACTGCGCATTATGCCGCAGGCACAGGCCGTGATGTATCAGGGTTTGATTATTACCTGGTGCTCGCGATGTTCAAGGGCGGATGCATCCTCGAATATAAGGTCGCGCAGGCCGCCAAAGGGATACTCACTGCCGAAACCGGCGCATTATTCGACCGCCTCGTCCTAGCCAATTTTTCAGAGGCAGAGCGGATCTCCCGCCGTGCCGGATAAAGGAACCAACCCGATGTGGAATTTTCAGACCGACCCCGACTTTCAGAAAAAGCTCGACTGGATAAGCGATTTTGTCCGCAACGAATGCGAACCGCTTGACCTGCTTTTTCCGCATCATGGCGATCCGTATGATGTCAAAAATGCCAAGGCGCGCGCGATTATCAAGCCGCTTCAGGATCAGGTCAAGGCGCAAGGATTGTGGGCCTGCCACCTCGACGAGCATTTAGGGGGCAAAGGCTATGGCCAGCTCAAGCTCGCTTTGATGAACGAGATCCTCGGTCGCTCTTATTGGGCACCAACGGTGTTCGGTACCGCCGCACCCGACACTGGCAACGCCGAAATTCTGGCGATGTTTGGGACTGACGAACAGAAAGCGAGATATCTCCAACCATTGCTCGATGGCGATATCGTTTCCAGCTTCTCAATGACCGAACCACAAGCCGGGGCCGACCCCAAGGAGTTCATCTGCCGCGCCATCCGCGATGGTGACGAATGGGTGATCGATGGCGAGAAATGGTTCAGCTCCAACGCACGCTACGCCGAATTTCTGATCGTCATGGCGGTCACCGATCCCGATGCGCCAGCCCATAGCCGTATGTCGATGCTGATTGTCCCCGCCGACACACCCGGGGTGGAAATCATGCGCAACGTCGGCACGATTGGCGACGAACTTGACAGCGATCACGGAATCCATGCCTATATTCGTTATAATGCAGTACGTGTGCCACTCGATGCTATGCTCGGAGCGCCGGGCGAAGGCTTTAAGGTAGCGCAAGCTAGGCTTGGCGGCGGGCGGGTGCATCATGCCATGCGCACTGTCGGCAAATGCAATGCAGCGTTTGAGATGATGCTTGAACGGGTCGTATCACGGCGAACCCAAGGGCGGCTGAATTCTGACCATCAATTTGTGCAGGGGATGATCGCCGACAGCGCGATTGAGCTTGCCCAATTCCGCTTGCTCGTGCTGCAAACCGCTTGGATTATCGACAATGAACCGCATGGTGCGGCACGCACGCATATCGCCATGTGCAAGGTTGCGATGGCGAAAATCTATCATGACATCGCTCAGCGTGCTATCCATCTGCATGGCTCGCTGGGGGTTTCAAACGAATTGCCGCTCGCCAATATGTGGATGAACGTCCTGTCACTTGGCCTCGCCGATGGCCCGACCGAAGTGCACAAAGTGCAGGTCGCCAAAGCGTTTATCAAAAATGCAAAGCCCGCCAAAGGGCTGTTTCCATCAAGCCACCTGCCGCCCAAATTGGCGGCGGCGCGGGCGCGGTATGCTGATATGTTGCTCTAGTGAAGGGCAAATTGTTCGATTTTTCGAGTCGCACCGCCTTTGTCACGGGGGCTGCAAGTGGAATCGGTCTCTCAATTGCCCGCGCTCTATTGGCCAACGGTGTTCGCGTGGCAATGGCCGATTGGGATGTCGATGCACTCAACTCAGCAGTGGCGGAACAATCATCTGCTGCAATGGCCATCGCACTTGATGTCACAAATCGGGCAGACTGGGCGCACGCAAAGGCGTTAGTCGAGGCACGCTTCGGTCCAGTGTCTATTCTGGTCAATAACGCAGGCATTGGTCCCGACGGAAGCACGCTCGATGCAATTGAGCCCGCATGCTTTGACCGTATGATCGCGATCAAGTTGACGGGCACCTACAATGGAATCCATAGTTTCGTACCAACGATGCGAAAAATCGGCTCCGGCCATGTCGTCAACACAGCGTCGATGGCCGGTCTAATCGCCAGCGCACGATTAGGCGCTTATACCGCCGCCAAATTTGCCGTCGTCGGACTGTCCGAAGTGCTGCGTGCTGAACTGGCCGACAGCGGCATTGGTGTTTCGGTATTGTGTCCGGGATTGGTCGCCACGAACTTGGGCGCAACGACCGAAAAGGCAGGCAGCCTACGCATTGAAAGACAAAGTACCGCTTTGGGGATCGATCCCGATCTCGTCGGCCAAATGGTCATGGACGGCATCCGCCATAACCATATGCACATCGTCAGCCATGCGGAATATCGCAATTTAGTTGTCAGTCGCATGGACCATATTGTCGGTGCATTTGACCGCGCCAAGGTACAATCGGCAGCCGACCTACCCGGTGCCGACGTTGCACAGAATTGAGGAGATTGTAATGAAGTTGGATCCGCTGTTCGATTTCACCGGCAAGGTCGTCCTTGTAACCGGCGGAAGCCGCGGCCTCGGCTATCAGATGGTCAAGGCATTTGCACTGCGCGGCGCCGACATCATCATCGCCAGCCGGAAGATCGATAATTGCGAGGCAGTAGCGGGTGAGGTCCGGGCGCTAGGCAGGCGCGCGCTTGCGGTGGCTGCGCATGTCGGCAAATGGGCCGATTGCGACGCTCTGATCGATGCCGCATATGCCGAATTTGGCCGCGTTGACATATTGGTCAACAACGCGGGCATGTCACCGCCCTTCCCCAGCCATGAAATCCCCGAAAGCCTTTTCGATTCGGTTATGAACCTGAATTTCAAAGGCCCGTTCCGGCTGGCCAGCCAGATTGGCAAGCGGATGTCCGACGGGGACGGAGGGTGCATCATAAACATTAGTTCGACCGGTGCGCTGATGGCGTTGCCGGGGGTTGTGCCTTATGGTGCGGCTAAAGCCGCGCTGAATGCAATGACGGTATCGATGAGCCGCGAATATGGCCCAAAGGTGCGTGTCAACACTATTTCGGCGGGGCCGTTCCTGACTGATATCGCAGAAGCGTGGGACGAAACGAAGCGCGAGAAGCAACCGGTTGCCATTGGCCGCCCAGGCAATCCACCCGAAATCGTCACCGCCGCATTGATGCTTGCCAGCCCCGCCTCGTCCTATACCACTGGTGCGCTGGTTCGTGTGGATGGCGGACAGCAGTGAGTCTTTCACTTGTATAACTAGGTAAGCTTTGATAACGGAGCCGCCTTATTGGAATGAGGATCGCCGATATGGGAATGCTTGACGGTAAAGTGGTCGCTATAACCGGCGCCGGACGCGGTATCGGTCGCGAAATCGCACTGCTCTGCGCGAAAGAGGG
>JBEGPL010000305.1:0-7716 GCA_041181445.1 Pseudomonadota bacterium | reverse complement strand
CATGGGCGTTGCGGTTTCACTCCTGGCGCGTCAAAAGGCCGACGCGGCGTGCTGTAGCGACGCCTGTAACGGAGCATAGAGACCGGTGCAAATCATCCGTGAAATTCCGGCACTTCGTCAGAGCGTTGCAGCGCTGAAGGCGGGTGGGCGGACGCTGGCGCTGGTGCCGACCATGGGCGCGCTGCACGCAGGCCATATGGCGCTGGTTGCCGCCGCCGCGCATGCCGCCGACCATGTCGCCGCCTCAATTTTCGTCAATCCCGCGCAATTCGGCCCGAACGAGGATTTCGACGCCTATCCGCGCACCGAAGCCGCCGATGCCGCGCTGCTGCAAGCGGCGGGCGCCGCGCTGCTCTGGGCGCCGAATGCGCGCACCGTCTATCCGGCGGGCTTTGCAACCCGTGTGCAGGTGGCGGGGCTGGGTGATCGTTACTGCGGCGCGGCGCGTCCCGGCCATTTTGATGGCGTCGCGACGGTGGTGACCAAATTGCTCACCCAGGTGGCGCCCGACATCGCGCTGTTCGGTGAAAAGGACTGGCAGCAGCTCGCAATCATCCGGCGGCTGGTGCGCGACCTGGACCTGCCAGTCACCATCATCGGCGTTCCGATTGCGCGCGACGCCGACGGACTCGCACTGTCGTCGCGCAATGCCTATCTGACCGTCGCCGAGCGCACGGCGGCTCCAGCGCTGGCGGCGGCGCTGCGCACGGCGGCGGTGCGGATCGCGGGCGGCGACGGCGTGGCGGCCGTGCTGGCACAGGCCGAGCGCGATATCATCGACGCCGGGTTCCACCGCGTCGATTATGTCGCCTTGTGCGACGCCGACACGCTCGAACCGCTGGCAGAATTTTCGGCGCCGGCCCGGCTGCTCGCCGCCGCCCGAATCGGCAAAACGCGGCTGATCGACAATTTTCCGGTCGGTTAGGCGAAAAGCACATCGGTGCCAAAATGGCCGCGAAAGCCGCGGATAAGTTCCGTTTTTGACCAGCTGCGCGCCGGAATGGCGCGATTTTTTGGTGCCCGCGTTAACCTTTTGGTGACCATGAGGCGCAAGATTGCCCTCAACGCAGTCGTTTCTTGAAGCGACCGCTCTGGGGGAATGAAAATGGCGAACAGTTTCAAAAGCGCACAATTTCTGATCGAAAGCCGGTTGGTCGATGCCGCACGCGGCGACGCCGGGGCCTATTTCGATCTCGGCATCGCCTTTTCGACCGGCAGCGGTGGGGTCGATGTCGACCTGATTCAGGCGCATAAATGGTTCAACCTCGCTGCACTTGGCGGCAACCGCGAAGGCCAGCAGTGCCGCGCCGACCTGTCCGCCGAAATGAGCCGCGACGAAATCGCCGAAGCGCAGCGTCAGGCGCGCGCCTGGCTCGACGAAACCGTACAGCGGCCAACCATCAACCGTTTCGCGGCTTGAATATTGGGGTTTCCTGGCGGAAACCGGACACCACTCACCCCGCGCGCGCGGTCATATTTTTCTAAACGGCGTGCGCTGGGCCAGCCACGCCATTTCGGACCCGACGGCGGCGCGTTCGCGCTCCAGAAAATCGGCGACCGCACGGCGAAAGCCTTCATCGGGCAAATAATGCGCCGACCATGTCGCACTTGGCACATAACCGCGCGCCAATTTATGCCCGCCCTGTGCCCCCGCCTCGACCCGCGACAGGCCGCGCGCGATGGCGATGTCGATCGCCTGATAATAGCAAAGTTCGAAGTGGAGCATGGGGATGTCGCGGCGGCACCCCCAATAACGGCCATAGAGCGTATCGCGCCCGACGAAGTGCAGCGCGCCCGCGACGGCTTCGCCATCCTGCGACGCCAGCACCAATATGACCGCATCGGCCATCCGCTGCGACAACAGGGTAAAAAAGGTGCGGGTCAGGTAGGGCTGGCCCCATTTGCGCGCGCCGGTGTCCTGATAAAAATCCCACATTGCATCCCAATGATGCGGCAGAATGGCATCGCCGCTCAGCACCTCGATGGTGACATCGGCCGCTGCCCGCGCGCGTTCCTTGCGCAGTTGCTTGCGCTTTTGTGCGCTCAGCGTCGCCAGAAAGCCGTCGAAGTCGGCATAGCTGTCATTGTGCCAATGGAACTGGCAATCCTGCCGGATCAGCCATCCCGCCGCGCGGAACAGGTCGATCTGATCTTCGTTGACAAAGGTCGCATGCGCCGACGACAGGTCGTTCTGGCGGACCAGCGCCTCGGCGGCGGCGATCAGCGCGGCACCGCTGGCCGTGTCGGCGGCCAGCACGCGCGGGCCGGGCACCGGGGTGAACGGGACGGCGATCTGTAACTTGGGGTAATAGGATCCGCCGGCGCGCTGCCATGCGTCGGCCCAGCTTTGGTCGAACACATATTCGCCCTGGCTGTGCGCTTTCAGATAGGCGGGCGCGGCGGCGGCAAGGGTGCCGTCAGGCGCGTCGATCAGGATCGGTGCGGCCTGCCACCCGGTGCCGGGGCCGACGCTGCCCGATTCCTCCAGCATTGCCAGAAAGGCGTGGGTGACAAAGGGGTTGGACCCGTCGTGCAGCGCGTCCCACGCCGCCGCATCAATCGCGGATATGCCCGTGCCGACGCGGGCGATGATCGCGGCGCCATCCTCGGCAACGGGGGGATCACCCTCCGCCATGGTCAGGCGGCGCGCACGGCCACCACCGCGTCAACCTCGACCGCCGCGCCGCGCGGCAAAGCGGCAACGCCGACGGCGGCGCGCGCATGTTTGCCCGCGTCGCCGAACACCGCCTCCATCAGGTCGGATGCGCCATTGGCAACCTCGGGCTGGTTGCCATATCCCGGCGCGCTGTTGACGAAGACACCCAGTTTGACGATGCGCTCGACGCGGTCCAGTCCGCCCAGCGCTTTGGCCATTTGCGCGATCAGCATCAGGCCGCACCGGTGTGCGGCATCCTTGCCGCCCGCATCGTCGACGTCATCGCCCAACCGTCCAGTGACCACCGCGCCGTCGCGGAACGGCAATTGGCCGCTGATGTGCATCAGCCCGCCGACTTCGACAGCGGGGACATAGGACGCGACCGGCGCGGCGGCGGCGGGCAGGGTCAGGCCGAGTTCGGCGATGCGGGCAAGATAGCGGTCGGTCATGGCGTGGCTCCCGTTGTTCAAGCAGTGGGTTCAGGCAGTGGGTTCTGGCAAGTGGGTTCAGGCGGTTGTCAGTGCAGGGGCGGGCGCCCCGGCGCGCAAAATATCGGCAATCCACGCCTCTGCGGCACCCCAGTCGTCGATTCGCGCGTGCGCGGCGCGGCTGGGGCGGACCTTGTCAGCGATGGCGGGTTCGCCGACCATGTGCAGCCGCCACACATCGGGCGCGGCGTCGGCGACGCTGTGGTGGTGCTGGGCCAGATCATCGATGAAGACGGTCAGCGTCGGTGCGCGTTCGGCGATCAGCGCGGCGACCGGGTCGCCCTTGCCGCCGCGGCTGCCGATCACCGGAAAGTGGAGGCCATGCGCGGCAAGCTGGTCGACGCGGCGCGGCTGATGGTCGGGGCCGACGTTGGTCAGGATGACGATGTCGGCGGCGGTGCTCAGCCGCAGCATCGCGTCGATGGCCCCGGCAATCGGCATCTGGCGGTGCATTTCATGGGTGAAAAAGCCGTCGAGCAGCGGCCAGACCTCCATCGCTTCCAATGGCGTGCCGCATGATTTGCGCTTGAGTGCGTTCGCGAAACTCGCATCCTCCATCTGGAAAACCACGCCATGCGCTTCGTCGACCCATTGTGCAAACGGGACGACCATGTGCATCAGCACCTCGTCGCAGTCGGATATGATCAGCGGGCGGGTCATGGTGCGGCGCGGTTCCGGTCAGTCGATGTCATAGGGTTCGAGCCTTTGGCCCACCGCCGCCAGCTCTGCAACCGGCATTTCGAGCGCGGCGGCGCACGCGACCAGATCGGGCTCGTGACCGGCCAGAAAGGTGATGACGGCGGCCAGCGTGTCGGGGTCGTCCAGCCCCGCGCGCAGCGTGCCGGGGTCAAGCCCGGTCAGGCTGAGCAGCCGTCCGGCCCGGTCGTCGTCGGACAGGATCCAGACAATCGCGCGCATCGCGGTCACCATGTCGGCTTCGGTCATGTCCAAACCGCTTTCCTTCCAAACATTTGTATCGCCGCACCGATTCGCCTAAGCCCAGCCGATATGCAGCAGGGGGGCGCAAGCCAGAGCATGGCCAAGACGGTACTTGTGGTCGAGGATAATGAGCTGAACCTCAAGCTCTTTTGCGACCTGTTGCGCGCGCATGGTTACGCCGCGCATCCGGTGCGCGACGGCCGCGAATGCCTGGCCGACACGCGCACCGTCATGCCCGACCTGATCATCATGGACATTCAACTGCCGCATGTCAGCGGGCTGGACCTGATCAAGGCGTTGAAAGCCGACGCCGCGCTTGCGGCGATTCCGGTGATGGCGGTGACCGCCTATGCCGGCAAAGGCGACGAAGACGAAATCCGCGCGGCGGGGGCGGAGGCCTATGTGTCCAAGCCGATCTCGGTGATCCGCTTTATCGAAAGCGTCGCGGGTTTTGCGTGAGGGGCGACCTTGGTCGAAAGTCCGCCGCCGCCTGACGATCCTCGTAATTCTGATATTGCTGCTGTGCTTTGCGGGGATCGTAAAGGGTATGAGCAATGCCCAATTGATCCCCATCGAACGCACAGCGGCGCTGCGTGTCGCGGCATTGCCCCCTACGTTGCCGCCGATCCGCGTCGCATTGCTGTCGGACATTCATGCAGGTAATCGCGGGATGCTGCCCGCCCGCCTTGCCGACGTCGTCAGGCGGGTCAATGCGCAGCAGCCTGACGTGATTCTTCTCGCTGGTGATTTTATCGTCGGGGAATCGCCCGACGGCGCGGCGCAAAGCATCGCCGACCTGGCTATGCTGTCCGACCTTCGGGCGCGCTGGGGCGTTTTTGCGGTTCTGGGCAATCATGATCACTGGACGGCACCCGACGCCATGCGCAAGCAGCTCGCCAAAGCCGGGATCGTTGTGCTTGAAAACACGGCGGTGCGGCGTGGGCCATTGGCTATCGTGGGAATTGGCGACCGTTTTTCGGGCCATGACAATATTGCACAAGCAACCGCGCAGGCTGACATTCTGGGCGGAATCCCCATCGTCGTGACCCATTCGCCCGACATTGCGCCCGACCTGCCTGACCGGTTCCCGATCTTGCTCGCGGGGCATACGCATTGTGGGCAAATGGTGTTGCCCTGGGTCGGGCCCATCGTGCGCTATTCGCATTGGAAACGGCTATATGACCCCAAATATCAATGCGGACGTGTTGACGATGGCGGGCGCACAACAATTGTCACGGGCGGCGTTGGGTCGGGTGCTGTTCCGGTGCGAATCAATGCCATGACCGATTGGTGGCTGATAACGCTGGATCATTGATCAGGCAGGATGACGGCGGGTAACGCGCCCGTCGCACCTACGAAAAAGGGCGGCGCGGGGCCGCCCTTTTCGGAAGATTGCTCCCCGCCGGCGCGGGACAAGGTTTCGCCGCGCCGCTGCGTTTTACGCAGCGGGTCGCAACGTCACTTGATCTTGGCTTCCTTGAACTCGACATGCTTGCGCACGACGGGGTCATATTTGCGCGCGACCATTTTCTCGGTCAACGTGCGCGGGTTCTTCTTGGTGACATAGAAGAAGCCGGTGTCGGCGGTGCTTACCAGCCTGATCTTGACGGTGGTCGGCTTGGCCATGGCCCTTAATCCTTACAAATTGGCACCAGACCGCACCTGCGGCCGGGTGGATGGACCCCGCGACGGGGGCCGAATCACTGACAAAAAAACAGGGGCAGCGCGCGAGCCGCCGCCCCGTATTGGGGTGCGCCTTTGGTCGAAAGACGTGCCGCTGTCAAGGGCCTGCGGGGAAAAGCAGCGGTTCGCGGGCGCAGAATTTACGCATTCCGCAGTTCGAACGTCACGGTGATCGTGAACCAGCTTTCGACCGGCTTGCCATCTTCTGTCGCCGGTTTGAACCGCCATTTGTTGAGCGCCTGCCGCTGGGTTTCGGCAAAGAAGCCTGGGCTGGACGCGCCCAAATCCTCGACCGCTTTGACCCGGCCGTCGGCGCCGACGCGCACGCGCACCCGCGCCTTGCCCTCAACACCTTCGCGCAGCTCGCGCCCGGGATAGGTGGGCTGGAAACGGTCGGCAAAGCGCTGGTCGAGCAACGCCAGCGTGCGGACCGGCGCGGCGACCGGTTTGGCCGGCACCGGCGGGTCGGCGGCGACGCCGACGGGGCCGGGGTCGAAAATGACCGGCTTGGCGGGCGGCTGGGCATCGACCGGGTTGGCGGGCGCCAGCGGGATGGGGATCGGCGGGGTCGGCGCGGTGATGACCGTCTTGATCGGATCGGGCTGGGGGGTCACTTCGGGGTCTGGCGCTGGCGGCGGCGGGGCTTTCGTCTGGACGACGTCGACACCGTCATAAATTTTGGGCGGCGGCAAGATTTGTGGATTCAGCAGATAGGTCACAAAAAGCGCGGCGGGCAGGCCGATGGCGAGCGACGCCGCCAGCGGCTGGTGCCGGTGTCCGGGGTTATAACCGTGACGGCCGGCGGGTCCGGCCATCTGTGTGTTCGTCGCGCGCAATCGCGCAAGCAGCATGGGAATCAGGCTCATCGTCTCTCTCCTCTCACCCCGGCAAAGCCTCGCCCGGTGGTGAAGAAGGGCGGGATTCGCCGTCCGCCTCCTTGTGGTGCGGTTATGTAATAATATCACATAACATGACATCGTCAAGAGGCGTCGACGCATATGCGTTGGCTGGTGATGGGCTTGAGTTCCGAGCCTAGCCGGCCAGCCGCCGGACGGCGTCGTTCTGATCGATCAGCGGCAGTAATTCGGCCATGTCGGGTCCATGCTCGCGTCCAGTGAGCGCGCGGCGCAGCGGCAGGAACAGCGCGCGGCCCTTGCGCCCGGTCGCGTCCTTCAAGGCACCGGTCATCGCGTGCCACGGGTCCGCCCCCCAGTCGAGCGCTGCCGCGATTTTCGCCGCTTCGGCCAGCATCGCGGCGTCGTCCGCTTCGGGTGCAGGCGGGGTGAACGGACCGTCGAACACCGTCGACCAGTCAGCGGCGTCGGCCAGCACCGTCAGATTGGGCCGCACCGCGTGCCAGCGCGCCGCTGTGTACCCGGCGGGCAACCGCTGGGCGACGGCCTCATACGGCGTCAGGTGCAGGATTTTGGCGTTGAGCAGCGCCAGTTCATCCTCGTCAAAGCGCGCGGGCGCGCGGCCAAAATGGGCAAAATCGATCCGCTCGATCAGCGCAGTCACATCGGTCACCGGCTCGACCGGGTCGCTGGTGCCCAGCCGCGCGAGCAGCGCAACAATCGCCATCGGCTCTATTCCGCGCGCCCGAAACGCGTCCATGCCGAGCGCGCCGAGCCGCTTGGACAGCTTGCCCTCGGTCCCGACCAGCAATGCCTCGTGTGCGAACTGCGGCGGCGCGGCGCCCAGCGCGGCGAACATCTGCACCTGCGTGGCGGTGTTCGACACATGATCTTCGCCGCGCACGACGTGGCTGATGCCCATGTCGATATCGTCGATGACCGAGGGGAGGAGGTAGAGCCAACTGCCGTCGGCGCGGCGCACCACCGGGTCGGACAGCAATTTGGGGTCGAAATGCTGGTCACCCCTGATCAGGTCGGTCCATGCAATCGGCGCGTCATGATCCAGCCGGAACCGCCAGTGCGGCGCGACGCCGGC
>JBEGPL010000304.1:0-3067 GCA_041181445.1 Pseudomonadota bacterium | reverse complement strand
CAAGCAGCTTCGGGGGCCACATTGGGGGCCATTGCAAAAGCGACGTTCCTTAAAACCACGAAAATACGTGCTTTTCAGGGTATTTAGCGATTCCCTTCACCTCCAAATTTTCCGGACATCGCAGAAATCTGCGCAAAGCCGTCAACCAGACGGTCCTTGCAGAGCTTTGTCGCCTCAGGGCGTTTGCGCAAGCGACCTATCGGGCTCGGTGTGAAACGGGCGAACTCATGTCATCGACGATGCGCCCCGACCGGGGGCTCTAACCCAGCAGGACGACCGGACTGTCGGCGCGCCAGTGCATGCTGACCTTGTCGTCCCAGGTGAAATCTTCCTGATCGTGGCGCGACAGGTTGGGCCGCGACACGCGGATCATTGCCCCCGATTCGAGCTTGATCTCATACAAGGTGATGTCGCCCAAATAGCTCATCCCCTTGATCGTTCCGCGCGCCAGATTATGGCCGTCGGGGGCATCCTTGGCCGCGGCGCGGATCGCGTCGCCCTTGCCTGGCACATGCAGATATATCTTTTCGGGCCGCAATGCGACCCACACATCGGCACCGTGCGGGCCGGTGACGCCGTGGTTGAGATAGACTTTGCCAAGGCCCGGACAGTCGACCGCCGCGCGGTCGGGCTCGTCGATGGTCAGCTTGCCCTCAAACAAATTCACCGACCCGACAAAATCGGCGACGAAGCGGTTGGCTGGATATTCATACAGGTCGGACGGCGCCGCGAGCTGCGCCACCTCACCCTTGTTGATCACTGCGATGCGGCTGGCCATCGACAGTGCCTCATCCTGATCATGGGTGACCGTGACAAAGGTGATCCCGACCTGATCCTGCAAATCACTGAGCTCAAATTGCATCTGCGCGCGGAGTTTGGCGTCGAGCGCCGACAAAGGCTCGTCGAGCAACAGCACCTTTGGCCGCATGACCAGACTGCGCGCGAGCGCGACGCGCTGACGCTGGCCGCCCGACATCTGGTCGGGCATGCGGTCGTCAAACCCGTCAAGTTTGACCAGACCGAGCGCCTCGCGCACGCGCTCATCGCGTTCGGCGCGGCCGACCCCCGCGATTTTCAGGCCGTAACCGACATTGTCGGCGACGCTCATATGCGGGAACACGGCATAGCTTTGGAACACCATGTTCACCGGACGCTTGTTCGGCGGGACGCGGCTCATGTCCTGGCCGTCGATCAATATCTGGCCCGACGTCGGCACCTCGAACCCGGCGATCATCCGCAGCAGCGTCGTCTTGCCGCAGCCCGACGGGCCGAGCAGCACGAAAAATTCGCCCGCGACAATGTCGAGCGACACATTGTCGACCGCCGCGACCTTGCCAAAGCGTTTCGTGACGTTGCGGATTTCGATGATCGGCTGGGACATGGTCAATGGCTTCCGGCAATGGATTTGACGCCCTGAACCTTGAGCGCGACGGCGGTGAGGGCGATGGTCAGGATGATCAGCAGGGTCGACGCCGCGTTGACCTCGGGCGTGACCGAAAAGCGCACCATCGAATAGACTTTGACCGGGAACGTGATCGCGTCGGGCCCGGCGGTGAAAAAGGTAATCACGAAATCATCCAGACTGAGCGTGAACGACAGCAGCGCCCCGGCGACCAGTGCGGGTTTCATGTGCGGGATCAATATGTCGCGGAACACCGCCCATTCGCTCGCGCCCAGATCCTTCGCCGCTTCTTCCTGTTCGCGGTTGAAACTGGCGAGGCGCGAGCGCACCACCATGGTCACAAAGGGAAAGCAGAATGTGATGTGCGCAATCGTGATCGCCGACAGGTTGAGCGGCCACGGCAGACCGCGCGGCCAGCCGATCCGCGCAAAAAAGATCAGAAAGGCGACGCCCAAACAGATTTCGGGAACAATGATCGGCAGCGACATGGTGCCGTCAATCACGCCCTTGGCCGGAAAGCGGAACCGCCACAGCATCACCGCCGCCAGCGCGCCGAGCACCAGGCTGGCCAGCGTCGCCAGCGCCGCAATCGTCAGCGAATTGATCAGCGCCTCGACCAGCGTGTCGTTGTTCAACGCCTTCTCATAATATTTGGTCGTAAATCCGCGCCACACCACGTTGCGCTTGCTGTCATTGAAGCTGAAAATCATCAGCACGAGCAGCGGTGCATATAGAAACATCAGCACCGAACCGACCCACAGCCGCATCCACAAGGTGCGGCTGTATTCCAGCGGCGCGCGGTGAGTCCGGGCGAACAGGGCCATCAGGCCTTACCCCCCGGTTTGCGGCGCAGGCTTTGCAGCGCGATCAGCGCGAACATCGCATAGATCAGCACGAACGACAGCGCCGCGCCAAACGGCCAGTCATTGGCGCGTTTGAACTGGCGTTCGATGACATTGGCGATCATCTGATTGTCGGTGCCGCCCATCAGGTCGGGGGTCAGGTAAGCGCCGAGCGCGGGGATCAGCGTGATCATCACGCCCGCGAAAATCCCGGGGGCGGCGAGCGGCAGGACGATGCGCATGATGGTCCGAAAATGCCCTGCGCCCAGGTCCAGACTCGCCTCGATCAGGCTTTTGTCGAGCCGGTCAAGCGCAGCATAGAGCGGCAGCACCATGAAGGGCAGGTGGACATAGACCAGCCCCAGCACGACCGCGAAATCGTTGAACAGCAGCTGCACCGGCTGCCACGTCGACAGGGGGGCCATGCCCACCATGACGCGCAGCGCGCTCGACCCTTCCCAAAAAGCCCCGAGCGCCTTGTTGGCATAGCCCTGCGTGCCGAGCAGCATCATCAGCGCATAGGTGCGGATGAGCAAATTGGTCCAGAAGGGCAGCATGATGCCGAGCAGCAGCCACGGCCGCCATTTTTCGGAGGCAAAGGTGATCGCCATCGCGACGGGAAAGCCGATGATCAGGCAGATCAGGGTAACCAGCGCGGCAACCGCCAGACTCTTGCCGAAAATGGTCAGATACAGCCATTCGGACGCGCGTTTGTAATTGTCGAGCGTGCCCGAAATGTCGACTTCGGTCAGCCCGACATTGGTGCCGAAACTATATTGCCACACAACGAACATCGGGATCAGGAAAAAGACCAGCGTCCACA
>JBEGPL010000303.1:0-12633 GCA_041181445.1 Pseudomonadota bacterium | reverse complement strand
GATCAGCTTGCCGCAACCGCGCTGTTCCTGTGCAGCGATGCGGCGGGTGCCATCACCGGGACAAATATCTCGGTCGATGGGGGCTGGACGGCACAATGATGCGGCGGCAAGTTCACGGCATGAATTTGCGAACGTTGATGATCATGGCCGCCGCGCTGTCACTGTCTCCTATTGGCACGGCTGTTGCGGACGACGACGATCCCGCTGCCGCGCCCGCGCCCGGCTGGCGCACCGTTGCCACGCAGCAGGACCGCGCACGCATTCGCGGGTGGTGGGCAACATGGGAAAATGCAATTGCGGCGGCCCGGGCGAGTGGCCATGGGGGCGAAATTGAAGCTGACGCCGCGCTGTTCGCGCCCGGCGGCGCGCTGCCCAATCCGCACCTGCCCCCCGGCGCCTATCGCTGCCGCACGGTCAAGCTGGGGATGCGCGGCGGCACCGATGCCGGAACCGCCGCCGTGGGTGGTTATATCGCCTATCCCTGGTTTGCGTGCCGCGTTACCGCCGAACAGGGGCTGTTCAGTTTTGCCAAGCTGGACGGATCGCAGCGGCCGATGGGGCTGATCTTTCAGGACAATGCGCGGCGCCAGATTTTCCTGGGCACGTTGATGCTGGGGGAGGAGCGCACGCCGCTGAATTATGGCGACGACCCGCACCGCGACATGGCCGGGCTGGTTGAGCGCATTGGCGCAACGCGCTGGCGCATCGTGTTGCCGCAGCCCGCATTTGAATCTTTGCTCGACGTGATCGAGCTTGTTCCTGCCGGATAAGGACGACCCGATGAAACTGATCGCATGTGCCACCGCCGCCGCCATCGCCGCGCTGGCCGCGCCCGTGGCTGCACAGGATGTGCGCGCCAGCGTCGCGCGCGACCTGCCGTCGTTGATGGACATTTACCGTGACCTGCATGCCAGCCCCGAACTGTCCTATATGGAGGAAAAGACCGCGGCCAAGCTGGCGACCGAAGCGCGCGCGCTGGGCTTTGTCGTCACCGAAAATGTCGGCGGACACGGCGTCGTCGCGGTGATGAAGAACGGCCCCGGCCCGGTGTTGTTGATCCGCGCCGATATGGACGGCCTGCCCGTCAGCGAACAGACCGGGCTGGCCTTTGCCTCCAAGGTGCGAGTCACCACCACCGAAGGCGTCGAAACCGGCGTGATGCACGCGTGCGGCCACGACACGCACATGACCGCGTGGATCGGCACCGCGCGCATCCTGGCCGCAAACAAGGGTAATTGGTCTGGGACGCTGGTGATGATCGGCCAACCGGCCGAGGAGGTCGGCGCGGGCGCGCGGATGATGCTGGCGGACGGGCTGTTCACGCGGTTTCCGAAGCCGACGCACGCCATTGCCTTTCACGACAATGCCGCGCTCGCGGCGGGCATGATCGGTATCGCGCCGGGCAATGCGCTCGCCAACGTCGACACGGTCGATGTGCTGGTCAAGGGCGTCGGCGGGCACGGCGCCTATCCGCACACGGTGAAGGACCCGATCGTGCTGGCGAGCCGCATCGTGCTGACGCTGCAAACGCTGGTCAGCCGGGAAAGCAACCCGATCGAACCCGCCGTGATCACCGTGGGCAGCTTTCACGGCGGTGCGAAGCATAATATCGTTCCCGACGAAGTGCGGTTGCAGATCACCGTGCGCAGCTATGGCGACGCGGTCCGCGATAAATTGCTGGGCGGCATCGAACGGATCGCCAAAGGCGAGGCGATTGCAGCAGGCATGCCTGACGACAAGATGCCGGTGGTCAGCGTGAACCGCGATGAATTTA
This sequence comes from Pseudomonadota bacterium, assembly GCA_041181445.1. Taxonomy (GTDB): domain Bacteria; phylum Pseudomonadota; class Alphaproteobacteria; order Sphingomonadales; family Sphingomonadaceae; genus Sphingopyxis. The sequence continues at coordinate 10,859 of JBEGPL010000303.1, read as the reverse complement.
CCCCGATGACGTTCAATACCCCCGAATTTGCTCGCGAGATGGGAACTTTCCTGAGCGGCAAATTTGGCGCCAGTCGCGTCGCGGTGGTGCCGCCGGTCATGGGCGGCGAGGATTTTGGCATGTTCCAGCGCACCGATCCCGCAATTCAAAGCCTGCTGATCTGGGTTGGCGGCGTGCCGCAGGACCGGTTTGACGCGGCGCAAACGGGCGGCGCGCCGTTGCCGTCGCTCCATTCGCCATATTGGGCGCCCGACGCCGAAAAGTTCATTGCCACCGCGACCGAGGCGATGAGCGAAATGGCGATGACGATATTGGCGAAATAGTCGACCGATAATGTCCCGATTAATCGATTTGTTCGATAACTCTTTTCAAGAAAAGCCGATGGTCTTGCAGCGGCGAAGGTTTACACTGGCGTCGAGAGTCGTGCCCGTTGGCGGCACGCGCAAGTCAAAAAAAGCAGGAGCGGAACGCGATGAACGACCAGACCCCCGTCAATTCCAAAGGTGGCTGCCCGATGGGCCATGGCGCATCGCGCGCGCTGCTCGGCCGGACCAACCAGGATTGGTGGCCCGCAACGCTGCCGGTCGATATTTTGCATCAGGGTGGCGTCTCGCCCGACCCGATGGGCCCAGGTTTCGACTATGCCAGGGCATTCAAGTCGATCGACTATGCCGCGCTGAAGGCTGACCTGACCGCGCTGATGACCGACAGCAAGCCATGGTGGCCCGCTGATTATGGCCATTACGGCCCCTTTTTCATCCGCATGTCCTGGCACGCGGCGGGCACATATCGCACCACCGACGGGCGCGGCGGCGCGAACAGCGGGCAACAGCGCTTCGCCCCGCTGAACAGCTGGCCCGACAATGGCAATCTTGACAAGGCGCGCCGCTTGTTGTGGCCGGTGAAGCAGAAATATGGTGAAAAGATCAGCTGGGCCGATCTGTTCATCTTGGCCGGAAACGTTGCCATCGAATCGATGGGCGGCCCGGTGTTCGGTTTTGGCGGCGGCCGCGCCGATGTCTTCGAACCCGAAAAGGACACCTATTGGGGTCTGGAAGAAAATTGGGTGCAGGGCGATGAAACCCGCATCCAGCCGGACCGCAACATGGATCTGGAAAATCCGCTCGCGGCGATCCAGATGGGGCTGATCTATGTCAATCCAGAGGGTCCGGGCGGCAACGCTGACCCGCTGCAATCGGCGCGCGACATCCGCATCACCTTTGCGCGCATGGCGATGAATGACGAGGAAACGACCGCGCTCGCCGCGGGCGGCCACACATTCGGCAAGGCGCATGGCGCGGGCGACGCCGGACTGGTCGGCCACGCGCCCGAGGGTGCCGACATTGCGGCACAAGGCTTTGGCTGGGTCAACAAATTCGGCAGCGGGGTCGGCGCGCATGCCATCACCAGCGGCATCGAAGGACCGTGGGTGAACACGCCGACGACGTGGTCGGAAAATTACTTCCGGCTGCTGCTCGACTATGATTATGAACTGGTCCATTCGCCCGCAGGCGCGCGGCAGTGGCAGCCGATCAACCAAAAGGAAGAGGACATGGCTCCGGCGGCGCACGACCCGTCGAAGAAAGTCCCGACGATGATGACCACCGCCGACATGGCGTTCAAGATGGACCCCGAATATCGCAAGATTTCGGAGAGGTTCCGCAGCGACCATGACGCGTTCAAGGATGCCTTTGCACGTGCGTGGTTCAAACTGTGCCACCGCGACATGGGCCCCAAGACGCGCTACCTGGGCCCCGAAGTGCCGGCTGAAGACCTGATCTGGCAGGACCCGGTTCCGGCGGGGTCCGCGCCGTCGGCGGCGGACGTTGCGGCGTTCAAGGTCGCAATTCTGGCCAGCGGGCTGAGCGTCGGCCAATTGGTCAAGGCGGCGTGGGCGTCGGCGTCCACCTATCGCAAGTCGGACCATCGCGGCGGTGCCAATGGCGCGCGCGTGGCGCTGGCCCCGCAAAAGGATTGGGCGGCGAACGACCCGGCTGACCTTGCGGCAGTGCTGGCACAGGTCGACGCATTGCGTGGTCGTCTCTCGCTGGCCGACGCCATCGTGCTGGCGGGCAGCGCGGCGGTGGAAAAGGCGGCGAAGGACGCCGGTTTTGACGTCACCGTTCCCTTTACCGGCGGACGCGGCGATGCATCGCAGGCGCAGACCGACGTCGACAGTTTCGACGTGCTGGAACCCAAGGCCGACGGTTTCCGCAACTATCTGCCTGCGAAATATGCAGTGCGGACCGAGGAATTGTTGATCGACCGCGCATCGCTGCTCGGCCTGTCGGCCCCCGAAATGACGGTCTTGGTCGGCGGGCTGCGGGTGCTGGGCGCCAATCAGGGCGGCCAATCGCACGGCGTGCTCACCCACCGCGTTGGCCAGCTGACCAATGATTTCTTCGTCAACCTGCTCGACATGGATGTCATGTGGACGGCGGCGAGTGCCGATAGCGATGAGGAATTCGTCGGTTATGACCGCGCGACGCGCGGCGAAAAGTGGCGCGGGACGCGGGCCGATCTGGTCTTTGGGTCGAACGCGCAACTGCGCGCCATTGCCGAAGTCTATGCCGAAAACGGCCACGAACGGAAGTTCGTCGACGATTTCGTCGCGGCATGGGTCAAGGTGATGAACGCCGACCGGTTCGATCTGGCCTGATCGCGGCCCCGGCAACGGGAAAACGGCAAGATGCCCGGCGAGCGAACAGCTTTGCCGGGCATTTTGCTGTCGGGCTTTTCAACACTGGCGTGCGTCCCTATCGTGGCGCGATGAACATACGAGCAGAAGAAGGAACCACGTCATGCGCTTCCGGGCATTTTGCGCGGCTTTGGCCGTCGCCATGACAGCAGGAACGGTTGGCGCGCAAACCGCGCAGCCTGCGCCGCCGCCGCCCGAGGCGAGCGATCCTGTCGATCTCGGCTGGATGGTCGGCAGCCCGCCGCCGCCAGACAAGATCATTGCGTATGACAATCTGAACGTACGCGCCTTTCCTCAGGCACGCTGGGCGTTCGCCAACTACCGCGAGCTTGCGCCGTCCTCGAGGATCGGGCGCGGGAGCGGGCCGGTCGCGAAACTGCCGCTCGCGTTGCGGAGGGATATCGATTCGGTGACCTTCGCACCGTTGGGCGGCGGCGCCCCCATGCGATGGGACGCGGCTTTCGACGCCGTGTATGGCGACGCGATTCTGGTGCTGCACCGCGGAAAGATCGTCTATGAGCGCTATGCCGGTGTGATGAATGCGGATCAGCCGCACATCGCTTTCTCGGTGACCAAATCCTTTGTTGGCACGATGGCCGAGATGCTGATTGCCGAGGGCAAGATCGACCCCGCCAAACGCGTCGATTCCTATATTGTGGAACTCGCGGGCAGTGCGTTCGCCGACGCGACGGTGCGGCAAGTCCTCGATATGACAACCGGACTCGACTATTCGGAGGATTATACCGACCCGCGCGCGCATGTTGCGGCCTACGCCATGGCCGCAGGGCTGCGGCCGCGTCCATCAGGTTATGTCGGTCCGCAAAGCACGACCGAATTTCTGGTCACTGTCGCCAAGAAGGGCGAACATGGCAGTGCGTTTGCCTACAAGACGGTCAACACCGAAGTTCTCGCCTGGCTGATCGCGCGCGTCACCGGCAAGCGCGTGCATGATGTGCTGACAGACAAAATTTGGTCGCGGCTCGGCGCGGAAAATGACGCCTATATGATCATCGATCGTGCAGGCATGGGGGTGGGCGGCGCGGGCCTAAACGCCACGTTGCGCGACATGGCGCGCTTCGGTGAAATGATGCGTCTGGGCGGCCGGTTCAACGGTCAGCAGATCGTGCCCGCCTCGGTCGTCAATGCGATTGCGGATGGCGCCAGCCGTGACGATTTTGCCAAGGCCGGATACAAGATGCTGCCCGGGTGGAGTTACAAGAGCCAATGGTGGGTGTCGCACAACGCGCATGGTGCCTTTGCGGCGCGTGGCATCCACGGCCAGACGATCTATATCGACCCCAAGGCGGAGATGGTGATCGTGCGCTTTGCGTCGAACCCGGTCGCGGCGAACAGCCATTTCGACCCGATTTCGCTTCCTGCTTATCAGGCGGTGGCGGAGCAGTTGATGCGCGGGAAGGGCAAAGGCGCCAAGTGACCGTTGAGACCAAGCCCATGATCTCGCGGCTGGAGCTGCACGTGACGCACGCCTGTAATCTGGCATGTGAAAGTTGCAGCCATTATTCGAACCATGGGCACAAGGGCGATCTGGCGCTCGATATGGCGGCGGAATGGCTGGCGGCGTGGGGCGCGCGCGTGACGGCCGAACATTTTGTCCTGCTCGGCGGCGAACCGACGATCCATCCCGATCTGGGCGCCTTTGTCCCCCTGGTCCGGCGGCATTTCCCGGGCGCGCGGATCAGCATCATCACCAATGGCTTTTTTCTGGCACGCCACCCCGCGCTGGGTCAAATTGTCGCCGATGATGGCAATGCGCGGATCGAACTGTCGGTCCATGCCGACGATCCAGATTATCTGAAACATGTGCTGCCCGCGATCGGCCTGCTGCATCAATGGCAGAAACAGCTTGGCACACCGATCGACATCGGCAAATCGTACCGCCACTGGCACCGGCGATATTGGGGCGAGGGCGCGGCGATGCTGCCGTTCGACGATGGCGATGCCCGCGCCAGCTGGGCCGATTGCGCGGCGCGTGATTGCGTCCAGCTCCACGAAGGCGCAATCTGGAAATGCCCGCAAATCGCCTATCTGGCACAGCAACATGCCAAGGTGGGGTTGCCCGACGCCTGGGCGCCCTATCTGGGCTATGTCCCGCTGGCACCGACCGCCAGCGACGCCGATCTGACCGCGTTTCTGGCGCGCGAGGATGAGGCGATTTGCAGCATGTGCCCCGCCCAGCGGCGCATTTTTGCGCCCGGCAACCCGATGCGCGGTGCCGCACGCAAAGTGCGTGCGGCGGTTTAGCGATCCTTGAGCAATTTGCGCAGGGCGGTGTCATGCCGCTGCTGATGCATCACATGGCGGAGCACGTCGCCCACGGCGGACCAGCGCGACCGCTGCACCGGGGACGGCGTCGCCGCCGCCGCCAGATGGGCGTTATTTTGTGCAATGACGGCCTGATTGGTGAATTTGCTGCGCACCGCGCTCAGAATCGCGCGCGGCGCGCGCGATCGTGCCAGGTCGGAAACACTGCGCGCAACGCGGTCGGCATAATTATCGCGCATCATCACGGTCATGGCGTGCATCATTGCGGCGTCGCCGGGTCGCCATGCCAGCGGAATTTCGATGGGCAATTGCGCGGTGCGGGCACAGATCCCCAGGACCAGTCCCACGCCCGCCGCCATCGACCGGGATTCGGCCTTGGCCCAGAATCGCGGCCAGTGGATATCGTGCCGCTGCACCAGAAAACAGGCATCGGCAATAACTTGCGGCCCGTTGCTGAAAAAATGGTCATAGACTGCGTGGTAGAGGATATGGAGCAACAATTCGTCGTTGGGCAACACCGCGACGGGCATGCCGCCAACATCGATGTGCTGCACGCGCGCCAGTAACGCCGGCGTTTCGTCAAAGCGGATCGTGGTCCCCAGTTCGGCGGCGGGATCGGTCAGCATATGGTGCAATTCAACCGTCACACCGGTGCCCGGCGCGATCAGCGGTGCAAGGTGCTTGGCCTGCGTCATGGCGTAATCGTCGGTCTTTTGGCCAAAGGGTGCAGGCAGATATCCGGCGGCCAGCAACCGGTCGCGCGCCGCAATGACGGCGTCGGGGTTGATCAGCAGATCGATGTCGCGCATCGCGCGCTGCGCCGGATCGGGATAGGTGTCCCACGCCAGATGCACGCCTTTCAGAAATGCGTGTGGAACATCGGCGCCGGTCAGCAGCGCCGCAATCTGGGCAACGCTGCGCGCAATGGCAGCGCCATGCCGTTGCTCGCGCAGATAGTCGATCGCCCATGCGCGGCGCATCGCGGGCGGCGGTGCGCCATCGATCGCTGCGGCGCGGGCGTGGAGCAGCGGCCTCAGGCGATGCGCGCGCGCGGCATGATCGATGGCGGCCCAGTCGGCTGGGCGGGGCAGGGCCCCCGCCCCCGGCGGCGCGACCATATAAGCAATCAGGCGCTGTTCCCACGACATTGGCGGATGATTTTCCTTTCGCAGCCGGCGCTCCTTGCCAAGCCCGCCCGCGAAAGTCTATGCGCGCGGGGCGCAGAATGCGTTGCAGATGAGGGAACGACATGGTTTTGCTGGCTCAGCGCAAGGACGGGGCGATGATCGAGGCCGCCGTCGACGACGGCATCGTCGGGATCAGCATGGAAACCGACCGCTGCTACGGCCTGAACGCCACGGCGGCGCGAATCTGGGCGCTGACTGATCAGCCGCGTACATCGGTCGCCATCGCCGACCTGCTGGCGCAGGAATTTGACGCGCCTGCCGCGACCATTTTGGCTGCGGTCGAACGCGCACTGCACGATCTGGAATCCGAAGGACTGATAACACTTTCCGACGTTAGGGGCTGATCCGCGTGGCGGCCGCGCCAACCCGCCGCACCCCGCGCGATGCCGCGTTGGCGGCGGAGGCGTTGCTGCTGTTGATCGCCGCGCGGCGCATGGTTCGGACGGCGGGACTTCGCGGCATATCCGCGCGGCTGGAGGCGCTGCCCGATGCGCGCGGCGCGCACGACGCGGCGGTCTGTGCCGACATCGTCTGGGCGGTCGGCGCGGCGGCGCGGCGGATGCCGCTGCGGCTGCTGTGTTATGAACGCGGGATTGCCGCCTGCCACATGCTGTCGCGGCGCGGATTGGCCGCGACCTTTCATTATGGCGTTGGCCGCGATGACGGCGATCTGGCGGCGCATGTCTGGGTGACCAGCGGGCCGTTACCGGTCATCGGCTGTGCCGAAGCCGCTGATTACCGCGTGGTACTGCGCGTCAGCCGCTGAAGCGTGATGACGTTGGCGCTAACCCTCATCAGGCCCTAGATCAGGCGCCACCCCAGCGTTTCGCCCGCGTGAAACGGGACGATATGCGTGTCGCCGACCGGCACGCTATTTGGCACAGCGACAGGTTCGCGAACCAGCGTGATCATAGTGTCGTTGACCGGCAATTTATAGAATGCCGGCCCGTGCAGAGCCGCAAAACCGGCCAAACGGTCGCGCGCGCCTTCGGCATCGAACACCGCCGCATAGCTTTCGATGGCGAACGGTGCGTTGAAAATCCCTGCACAGCCGCACGCCGACTCCTTGGCGCCCACGACATGCGGGGCGCTGTCGGTGCCGAGGAAATATTTCGGCGACCCGGACGTGGCGGCTTTGCGTAGCGCCAGCCGGTGACCCTCGCGCTTGGCGACCGGCAGGCAGTAAGCGTGCGGACGGAAGCCGCCCGCGAACATCGCGTTGCGGTTGATGTGCAAATGCTGCGGCGTGATCGTCGCCGCGACAGTCGGCCCGGCGGCATCGACGAAATCGACGGCATCGCGCGTTGTGATATGTTCGAACACGATGCGCAGCGCCGGGAAATCGGCGACCAGCTGGCGCAGCGTACGGTCGATGAACGCGGCTTCACGGTCGAATATGTCGACGTCTGCGTCGGTGACTTCGCCATGGATCAGCAGCGGCATGTCGATGGCCTGCATCCGCTCCAGCACCGGATAAATCGCGGCGATGTCTGACACGCCATGCGCACTGTTGGTCGTGGCGTGCGCGGGGTACAGCTTGGCGGCGGTGAACACCCCCGCGTCATGCCCCGCTGCCAGATCGTCGGCGTCGGTCGTGTCGGTCAGATAGGCGGTCATCAGCGGCGTGAAGTCCAGATCCGCCGGGGTCGCTGCAATAATGCGGTCGCGATACGCCGATGCATCGGCGGCGGTCAGCACAGGCGGTGACAGGTTTGGCATCACGATGGCGCGGGCAAACTGGCGCGCAGTATGGGGCACCACGGCGCTCAGCATGGCGCCATCGCGCAAATGGACGTGCCAGTCGTCGGGGCGGGGCAGGGTGATGCGGTCGATTTTCGGGTCTGTCATCGCGTCTTGCTCTTGGGTTTGGCCTGCACTGCCCCTAGATTAGGCCAATGGCAAACACCACCCTTCACGACCGTGCGCTGATCCGACTTGCGGGCGACGATGTCCGCGGCTTTCTGCAGGGGCTGTTGACGCAGGATGTGATGGGGCCCTTGCCCGCCTGGGGCGCGCTGTTGACGCCGCAGGGCAAGGCGTTGTTCGATTTCATGATCTGGGCCGACGGTGACGATATTCTCATCGATTGCGAAGCCGCTGCCGCCGATTCATTGGTCAAACGCCTGTCGATGTATCGCCTCCGCCGCGCGATCCACATCGCGCGCGACGACGCTTTGGCCGTGCATTGGTTGCGGGACGGCAGCGGGAGCGTGGCGGATCCCCGGCTGCCGGCACTGGGGTCGCGCTGGCTGGCTCCGGCGACCGACGGCGACGCCAGTGCCGACTGGCGCGCGCACCGGCTGGCGCTGGGCGTGGTCGAAGGCGCGGCGGAAATTGGCAGCGACAAGCATCTCTGGCTGGAATGTAACGCCGCCGAACTGAACGGAGTCAGCTTTACCAAGGGCTGTTATGTCGGCCAGGAAAATACCGCGCGGATGAACTGGCGGCAAAAGGTCAACCGGCGGCTGGTGGTCGTGCCGCTGGCCGATGCCGATCCGGCGCGGCAGGTGATTGCATACCCCGACCTCGGCTGGTCGGTCGAACATCGGCGGGTCGAGAGCATCGATCCCGCGTGTGCGCCCGCATGGATGCGCGCGGCGCTGGAAACGCGCGGCGAAGAGGCGTAATATGGTCGAATGTTGCTGATCCTCGCCCTTACGCTGGCATCGGGCGCGCCACCTGACGCGCCGTTGCTTGCGTTGCCGCCGCCGGGTGATGATCGCCCCCTATCGCGACTCGCGCCGCTCGACCCGGATTCGCCGTGGCAGCAACGCTTTGCCGAAGTGGCCGCAGACTTGCAGCCCGCGCTCGCGCATGGCGGGCCGGACGACTGGCTTCCGCACTTTGGCGGACAATGGCTGGTAGCGGCTGATCGCGTGCGGGTCGCGGCTGTGCTGACCGACGCGAACGGCGGATTGCGCCGGGCTTTTGCCAGTCGCGCTGCCTCTGAACATGTCATTCTTGGCTGGGTGCCGCCTGAGGGACCCGCGGCCTATGCCGACCTTGCTGACCGGCCCGAAGCGGACGCCATCATCTGCTGGCGACCGGGCGGCAGCGACGTGCTTTGGCCGACAAATGCGGCCGAGGCTGCGGATACGCAACGGCACGGATGCGTGCGGATCAGTTACAGTGTGCGGTTCAAAACGCCCATGTGGCGTGCTTTTTTCGACCCCGCGGCAGAGGATTCAGCCGTAAATTAACGCTTCGCTCACCGGTTTCTGGGAACATGTCACCATGTTGATGCGCTATCTGGGCCTGTTTGTCGGCATTTCGCTGTTCGCGATCGTGATTGCGCGTTTCGCCGATACCGGCTCGTCCGGGGCGATCGCAGAGGTCAACGCCGAACCCGAAACGCATGTCACGATGATCAAGACCGACACTGCCCGCGAACCGACCCAGGAAGCAATTTATGGCAGCGAAGTCACGCTGGGCCGCGCCGATGATTCCCATTTCTACGCCGATGTCGATGTCGATGGCACGGTCATCCGCATGGTCGTCGACACGGGTGCGTCGACCATCGCACTGACCCGGTCGGACGCCGAAGCGATCGGAATCAACGTCGATGCGCTGGCAGAGGGCGGAACGGCGGCGACGGCGGGCGGCGATGTCGCGGTGCGTCCAGCGATGCTCGACCGCGTCGAAATCGACGGCATTGCCAAGGAAAATGTTCAGGCAGTGGTGATCGACACCGAAATGCGCCAGTCGCTGCTCGGCCAATCCTTTCTCTCGCGGCTCGATTCGGTGACGGTCGAGGGCGACAAGATGGTGCTGCGCTAAACCTTGCATCGCGCTGAGCGGCGCGGCATGACGCGCGGCATGAACACCAACGCGCCCCCGCTCAAAGCCGTCATCATTCCCGTGACCCCGCTCCAGCAAAACTGCACCCTGTTCTGGTGCACCGCGACCAACAAGGCGGCCTTTGTCGACCCCGGCGGCGATCTCGACCGGTTGAAATCGGTCGCGGCGCAGCACGGGGTGGAACTGGAAAAGATTCTCGTCACCCACGGGCACCTTGACCATTGCGGACAGGCGGGGATGCTGGCCGCCGAACTGGGCCTGCCGATTGAGGGGCCGCACCGCGATGATCTGTTCTGGATCGAACAGCTTGATGACGACGGCCCGCGCTGGGGCATGGTGGCGCAAAGTTTCATGCCCGACCGCTGGCTGGTCGATGGCGACACGGTGAGCGTGGGCAATCTGACCCTTGATGTCGTCCATTGTCCGGGCCACACGCCCGGCCATGTCGTGTTCATTCACCGCCCGTCGAATCTGGCGATGGTCGGCGATGTGCTGTTCCAGGGATCAATCGGCCGCACCGATTTTCCGCGCGGCAACCATGCCGACCTTATCGCGTCGATCACGCAAAAACTGTGGCCCTATGGCGACGGCATCACCTTTGTCCCGGGCCATGGTCCGACCAGCAACTTCGGCGCGGAACGGCGCAGCAATCCCTATGTTGCCGACGATGTGACCGGGTTGGCGCGCTGACATTGCAAATGGGGATTGCGCATCGTTGCGATTGAGTGTATTAATGCAGTGATACACAAGGAGAGCATGTCATGAGCCGCAATTTCCCGCGCACTACCGCCGCCACCGCCATCTTCGCGATCATGCTTTCGGCCTGTTCAGGCGGCGGCTCGCACGATGACAAGGACCATGGCGGCAAGAGCAAATCCGGCGTCGCGTCCGAC
>JBEGPL010000302.1:0-4205 GCA_041181445.1 Pseudomonadota bacterium | reverse complement strand
TCCTCCAGCGTGTCGTGGAGCAATGCGGTCATGATTGTCTGGCTGTCGAGCCGCAGGTCGGTCAGGATTCCGGCGACCTCGACCGGATGGCTGAAATAAGGATCGCCCGACGCGCGCAGCTGACTGCCATGTTTCTGCACCGTAAAAACATAGGCGCGGTTGAGCATCGCCTCGTCCGCGTCGGGCTCATACTCCTTGACCTTTTCGACCAGCTGATATTGCCTGAGCATGGTCCGACTGTCCCGCCAGTCGCGCCGCAATGCAACCAAAACCGTTCCCGCGGCGGTGCTTTGCCGCGCGCGGGCGGGTCAAGCCGCGACAAAGGGCTGACTTTTTAACCCTTTCACGTTTAAGACCAGCCCATGTCCGGGCCGCCCCCGTCCTTTGCTGCACCCAAAATATCGCTGGTCCTGCCGGTGCATAATGGCGCGCGCTTTCTGGCGGCGGCGCTGGAGTCCGTTTTGGCGCAGACTTTTGCCGATTTTGAACTGATCTGCGTCGACGACGCCAGCCAAGATGCATCGCCCGCAATTCTGGCGCGCTACGCCGCCGATCCGCGCATCCGGCTGATCACGCTGGCTGTGAACAAGGGCCTGCCCGCCGCGCTCAACGCCGGATTTGCCGCCGCGCGCGGCGATTATCACGGCTGGACGTCGGACGACAATGTGCTGCGTCCGGCAATGCTCGCCACATTGGCGGGCGTGCTCGACACCGACCGGAGCGTCGACATTGTCCATTCGGCGGTGACCTTTATCGATGAAGACGACCGCGTGACCGGCGCCGATACAGTGGGCCCGGCGTCGCGCCTGCTCCACGGCAATAATATCGGCGCCAGTTTTCTGTATCGACGCACCGTCACCGATGCGCTGGGCGGCTATGACGAAGGCCTGTTCGGGGTCGAGGATTATGATTTCTGGCTGCGCGCGGCGCGGCAGTTCGCGTTCCGTGCGATCCCCGACAATCTCTATCTCTATCGCAAACATGGCGGCAGCCTGACCAGCCAGCGTGCGGCGCACATCCACCGGCTGTGTGCCGAAATTGTCCAGCGCGAGTTGGACCGGACGCCCGATCACCCCGAACGCGCCGCGATTTTGCTCGCGCTGGCGCTGCGCAGCCATGCCCTGTGGCGTATCGATCTGGTTTGGGCTGCATTCCGGGCGCAGCCGTCGCTGGTTCTGGCACACAGCTGGCGCATTGCCCGCTGGACCGCCAGCGTCGCGCGCGCGCGGCTTTCGGGTTAAAAAAAAGCGCTGCGCCTTTCGGGGGAAGGGCGCAGCGCGATGACCGGATGATGGGGGTCGATCCGGCGGGCGGACCACGGGATGAGGGAGTGGAGTCCGCCGCTTGGGTGAGCGATAATTACGCAGCTTTGGCGTTGCAGGCGTCGAGTTCAGCCTGTTCGATGGCTTTGCCGCCAACCGAAAAGCTGTTCAGACGGCCGACTTCGCGGACCAGCGTGGCGCAGATGATCTGCGGGCGGCTGCCCGCCTTGCCGGCGACGCAGGTCGCGCCTTCGCATTTCCACACGGTGCCGCGCACAATCAATTTGGCATCGGCCGACGGCGCCGCCAGTTCGGCACTGTAATAGGGCGTCGTCGCGGCGGTCGCCGTGGTCGTCCACAGCGTCACGGTCGAAATGAAAATTGCCGCCAACAGCGAGGCGATATGGGTGAGGGGGGAGAGCTTGAGTTCGGGCATTTTCTTGTTCCTTCTGTTTGCACCTTTGTAGGTTGCGAATCACTACCTAATGCACTAAGTATTAAGTTGCAACCTAAAATGTAATTTTTTTTTGGGGGTCCGCCCCTTTTTGCGATAGGCAGAGAATCATGGGACTGCGCGAACCACTGACCGAACTGGGCGAGCTGATCGAAGGCGGCGAATGCGGCCTGCCGATTGCATTGGAGGCGATGGGCGAACGTTGGTCGTTCATGATCCTGCGCGCCGCGTTCAACGGCATCCATCATTTCGAAGAATTTCAGCAGGTCATGGGAATCGCCCGCAATATCCTGTCCAACCGGCTCGCACGCCTGGTCGATCATGGCATTTTGGAACGGCAGGTGATGGCCGACGACCGCCGCAAGGTCCGTTATCAACTCACTGCCAAGGGTCTGGATTTGCTGCCGACGATGATTGCGCTGCGCCAATGGGGCGAGCGGTGGGGGTCGGGCGTGCCATCCACCCCGGTGCTGGTTGATGAACGCGACGCACAACCGATTCGCCCGGTACGCATTTTGGCGCACGACGGACGCGAATTGAACCTGCACGACATGTATTGGAAACATGCGTCCGACATCCAGTTGCTGGGCCAGCGGCGCGGCGTCATCGACGACAGCGGCCAGGTCGCCGCCGCCGAATGAGGCGTGCGATCGACCGCGCCGCTATGAAGGGTTGAAATCAACATCATGCCGCTGTTCGGTTTTCCGACGTCTGCTCCCTTTTTCGACAACAAGGCGCGCGCCTTCTGGAACCTGCAGGCGCTGGGATGGTTCGCGTGGATCGGGCTGCGCGGCGTATCCAGCGTGGCCAACGGCCAGTCGCCATCGTTCCTGATCCCGCTGTCGATTTCGGCGTTCACAGGCTTTTCGATCACGCTGATCCTGTCGGCCTTTTACAGCAAGCTGATTGATCGACGGCCGGTGGTGATGTGGGGCGCAACCTTTGTGCTGACCCTGCTCGGCACCAGCCTGTGGGCGTTTATCGACGCGTGGGTGGTGCAGATTCAAAGCCCGGTGATCGACAATCTGGCCTTTACCCCGATCCTGCTTGGCGCGCTTTATATCGACGCGGTGTCGTTGGGGGCGTGGTCGGCGCTCTATTATGCGATCAACTATTTCCTGCGGCTTGAAGAACAGCAGGACCGGATGATCCGGCTGGAGGCGCAGGCCGCGTCGGCGCAGCTCGCCATGCTGCGCTATCAGCTCAACCCCCATTTCCTGTTCAACACGCTGAACAGCATTTCGACGCTGGTGTTGCTCAAACAGACCGAACCGGCCAATGCCATGCTGTCGCGGCTGTCGGCATTCCTGCGTTATACATTGGCCAATGAACCGACGGCGCAGGTGACGCTGGCGCAAGAGATTGAGACGCTGAAACTGTATCTCGACATCGAAAAGATGCGGTTCGAAGAAAGGCTGCGCCCGCATTTCGCGATCGACCCGGTGGTGTCGCGGGCGCGGCTGCCTTCGTTGCTGCTGCAACCCTTGATCGAAAATGCGATCAAATATGCCGTCACGCCGCAGGAAGACGGCGCCGACATCACCATCGCCGCACAGCTCAGCGGACAGAATGTGCGTATTACCGTATCGGACACCGGCCCGGGCTTGTCAGCGACGCCGCCAGCGCCCACTTCTGTCACGGCAATGGCGTCGACCGGCGTCGGGCTGGCCAACATCCGCGACCGGCTGGCGCAGGCGTTTGGCGACCAGCACCGCTTTGATGTCCGCACGTCGCCCGAGGGGGGATTCATGGTTGTCGTCGAATTGCCCTTTCAGCTTGATGGCCAGCGCATCCCGGCCCTCGAATCCAAAGAGAAAGTGGGCAGCGCATGACGATAAGGACCATCTTGGTCGACGATGAGAAACTGGCGATTCAGGGGATGCAGCTGCGTCTGGAACCGCACGGCGACGTCGAAATTGTCGATACGGCACAAAATGGGCGCGAGGCGATCCGCAAGATCAAGACGCACAAACCCGATCTGGTCTTCCTCGACATCCAGATGCCCGGTTTCGACGGCTTTTCAGTAATACAGGGACTGGCCGAGGTCGAGCCGCCGCTGGTCGTGTTCGTCACCGCCTATAGCGAGCACGCGATTCGCGCGTTTGAGGCCGAAGCCGTCGACTATCTGGTCAAACCGGTCGAGCCCGAACGGCTGGCCGACGCGCTGGAACGCGTGCGCCAGCGCCTGTCCGACCGGCGCGGCGCGGCAGAAACCGAACGGCTGAAGGAAGTGCTGGCGGAAATCGCCCCCGACGCGGTCGAAAACATGGAGGACGCGCCCGACACGCTGGCCGCCAGCCGCTATGAAAAGATGATCAACATCAAGGATCGTGGCCAGATTTTCCGGATCGACGTCGATAGCATCGAACGGATCGATGCGGCGGGCGATTATATGTGCATCTATACCGCCGACAACTCGCTCATCTTGCGCGAAACGATGAAGGATCTGGAAAAACGGCTCGACCCGCGCAATTTCCAGCGCGTCCACC
>JBEGPL010000301.1:0-5684 GCA_041181445.1 Pseudomonadota bacterium | reverse complement strand
GGTCACCCCGAACGCATCCCAGCCGCGCGCAATTTGCGCCTTCATCAGCGCACGGGTGCGAAACGTATAGCCGCTGTGCGCGGGCAGGCTGTGGTCGAGGATATGCAAGATGCGCGTCATGCGCTTTGCTATAAAGCAGAAAGGCTTAACGCCGCGTCAACCCCTTTGCGCCTAGGGTCGCAGCCATGGTTTGCGCCGCCAGTTCGGGCGGTGCCGACCACAGCAATGGATACGCACGCGATGGTCGACAATTTTTCAATCCTGCTGACGCACGGGCTGATGGCGATCGCGCTGTGGCGCCTGCTCCACAATGACGCGCTCGACCATGAAGTGTCGCCGCGGTCGGTGTGGCACAAGGACCAGCTCGACAAGGCCGCCGAGGCGGCGGACAACCGTCATGCGTGACCTGGCGTTCATCGCCTTTCTGTTCGCCTTTATCGGCATCGGCTTTCGCAAGCCGTTCCTGTTCGTGCTGTGCTTTTGCTATATCGACATCGTCGCACCGCAAAAGCTTTCCTATTATCTGCTCAATTCGATTCAGGTGTCGCTGATCGTCTTTGTGCTGGCGATCATCGGCTGGCTGGCGGTCGACGACAAACGCGATTCGCGCATTTCGGGGCGCCAGATTTTGCTCATCCTGCTGCTCGTCTATTGCGGGCTGACCACCAGCCAGGCCGATTTCCCGCTGGAAGCACAGGAAAAATGGGCGTGGGTGTGGAAGGCGCTGGTGTGGGCGATCTTCCTGCCGCTGACGCTGCGCACGCGGCTGCGGATCGAGGGGCTGACGCTGATCATGCTGCTGAGCGCGGCGGCAATCGCGATAGCCGGGGGTATCAAGACCGCAGCGGGCGGCGGCGGCTATGGCCAGTTGCAGTTGCTGTTGTCCGAAAATTACGGCCTGTACGAAGGCAGCATCATGTCGTGCGTCGCGATTTCGATCATGCCGCTGATCCTGTGGTACCGGAAACATGGCACGATATTCAAACCCGAATGGCGCGTGTCGCTGTTCTGCTATGCGCTGTGCTTTGCCTGTCTGCTCATTCCGGTGGGGACGCAGGCGCGCACCGGGCTGATCTGTGCCGGGGTGCTCGCGGTGCTGCAACTGCGCTCGGTCAAGCACCGCATGCTGTATATCGCTGGCGCG
Organism: Pseudomonadota bacterium; assembly: GCA_041181445.1. Lineage (GTDB taxonomy): Bacteria > Pseudomonadota > Alphaproteobacteria > Sphingomonadales > Sphingomonadaceae > Sphingopyxis. The sequence continues at coordinate 4,540 of JBEGPL010000301.1, read as the reverse complement.
GGCGTGCTCGCGCTCGCCGCAATCCCGATGCTGCCGTCGAGCTTTTCCGACCGCATGTCGACGATCAAGGATTATAAGGCAGATCAATCTGCGGCGACGCGCGTCGCGGTGTGGCAATGGACGTGGAATTTCGCCAAGGACCACCCGTTCGGTGGCGGCTTTGAAGCCTATCGCCAGAATGAAGTGCGCGTCGAAAAGACGGAGAGCGACGCGACCGACGGCAAGTCGGGGCACGAAGCGCGCACCTATGAAGAAAAATCGCGCGCGTATCACAGCAGCTATTTCGAGATGCTGGGCGAACAAGGCTATCCGGGGCTGCTGCTCTGGCTGACCCTGCACGCCACCGGCCTGATCCAGATGGAACGGCTGCGCCGCCGCTACAAGTCGTCGCGCCGCGACGAGGAACGATGGATCTCGCCGCTCGCGACCGCGCTCCAGCACGGGCATATCAGCTATATGGTCGGGTCGCTGTTCGTCGGCATCGCGTTCCAGCCGTTCATCTATATGATGCTGGCGCTGCAAATGGGATTGTCGACCTATGTCCGGCGACGCGAGCGCGAGGCCGGATGGCGGCCGCTGTCCGCCGGGATGCGCAATGTGCCGATGACGGTCGCGCGCTGATTTCGGGACGTGCTTGCGGGCCAGCCCGCGCACCGATAAAGCCAGCGCATGACCGCGCTGCCCCTTGCCCCCGCCGCAAATCCCGCCGCGACCGTCCTTGACCGGTTGAACGGCGAATGGCTGGTGATCCGCGACTGGGTCGCCGCACATGCGGTCGCCATCGGCGTCGCGCTGGTGCTCGGCACCGCGCTCTATGCCGCGCTTCACCTGCTGCGGACCTATGCGCGGCGGCGGGCGCGGCGCAAAGAACCCAGCCTGACCATCACTGACATTTTGTGGCGTGCACTGGCGCGCACCGCAACGCCGACGATGCTGGTCGTCGTGCTGCGGCTGGTCGCGGGGCAGGCGCAACCGCCCGCCGCGGTGACCAACGCCATCGCCATCGCCTTTACCGCCGCCATCGCGCTGCAAGGCGCAATCTGGGCGCGCGAGATCATCTTGGGCGTGGTTCAGCGCCGCGCCGCCGAGGACGGCAATGAAACGCTGGCCAACGCCGCGCCAATCATCCGGCTGCTCGTCAGCCTGACCCTGTTCGCGATTGCCGCCATTGTCATCCTCGACAATGTCGGCGTCAACGTCACGGGATTGATCGCCGGGCTGGGCATCGGCGGGATCGCCATCGGCCTGGCGGCGCAGGGGATTTTTTCCGACCTGTTCGCCGCGCTGTCGATTATCTTCGACCGGCCGTTCCGCAAGGGCGAGACGATCAGTTTCGACACGACCACTGCGACGGTCGAGCGGATCGGGCTGAAAAGCACGCGGCTGCGCTCGGTCAACGGCGAGCTGCTGGTGGTGTCGAACACCAATTTGCTGGCCAAGGAGATTTCCAACTTCGCGCATCTCGACCGGCGGCGGGTGCGGTTGATGTTCGGGCTGGTGTATCACACGCCGGTGGACATGCTGCGCGCATTGCCCGACCGGCTGGCGGCGCTGGCCGTGCCCGGCGGGCATGAATTTATCCGCGCCGGCGTGCGCGCCCTGGGTGCATCGACCATCGATTGCGAACTGGTTGTGGATGTCCACAGCGACGATCTGGCGGCGGTGCTCGCGGCGCGCCACACGCTCGCCATCGACCTGCTCGAAAATCTGGCAGCGGGCGGCTATGCGCTCGGCTATCCGACGCAGACGACCTATACCGCCGCGCCCGACGGCACGCTGGTCATGCCCTATGCCGCGTCGCCCACGCCCCGGGCCGACCCACCGCGCGGTTGACGCTACGGCAGGCAAAGGGTCCGCAAAAAACCTTGCCCCGATGGCAAAGCGGGCGCAAAAACGCGCCGGATTCGTGCATCAGGATAAGGGAAAACGGCCATGGCGACGATTTCAGCCGCCGACTTGCAAGCCAGAATCGGCCAGCAAATCGGCACATCCGAATGGGTGAGCGTCGATCAGGACATGATCAACAAATTCGCCGACGCCACCGGTGACCATCAGTTCATCCATATCGATCCGGTCCGCGCCGCCGCGACGCCGTTCGGCGGCACGATTGCCCATGGCTTTTTGACCCTGTCTTTGATGCCGATGCTGATGGCCAAATCCGACGCCCCGCGCGTCGAAGGCGTAAAGATGGGCGTCAATTACGGGTCGAACAAACTCCGCTTTCTGACCCCCGTCCGATCGGGCAGACGCGTGCGCGCGCACACGACGCTGCTGGCGCTGGAGGAAAAGCGCCCCGGCCAGTGGCAGCAGACCAACGAAGTCAGCATCGAGATCGAGGGTGAGGACAAGCCCGCGCTCATCTGCGAATGGATCAGCCAGTTTTTCGTTTAGTATCGTAACCAACCCCTCCCCTTCGGGGGAGAGTCCGCGAGACTTGGGTTTGCTTCGCAAACCATAGTCGCAGCGGGGTGGGGACTTAAGGCGCGGCATTGCACCGACAGCCCCCACCCCAACCCCTCCCCCAAAGGCGAGGGGCGAACAATTTGAAAGGATTTCCATCATGCGTGACGCCGTTATTGTTTCCACCGCCCGCACGCCGCTCGTCAAATCCGGGCGCGGCGCGTTCAACAACACCCATTCGGCCCAGCTGGGCGCCTATTCGGTGCGCGCGGCGGTCGAACGCGCCGGCATCGACGGCGGCGAAGTCGACGATGTGCTGATTGGGGCCGCGATGCAGCAGGGCGCACAGACGCCGAACATTGCGCGGCTGGTTGCGCTGCGCGCCGGTCTGCCGGTCACCGTCCCCGCCATGTCGATCGACCGGCAATGTTCGTCGGGGCTGATGACCATCGCCACCGCCGCCAAGCAGATCATCGTCGACCGCATGGACATTTGCGTCGCGGGCGGCGTCGAATCCATCTCCAAGATCCGCGGCGACAAGATGTTCATGGAATTCGATCCGGGCCTGATCGCGATGCACAAGGATGTCTATATGCCGATGATCGGCACCGCCGAAGTCGTCGCCGCGCGCTATGGCATCAGCCGCGAGGCGCAGGACGCTTATTCGCTGATCTCGCAGCAGCGCACCGCCGCCGCGCAGGCAAGCGGCAAGTTCGACGACGAAATCATCGCGTGCGACGCGGTCATGGCGGTGGTCGACAAGGAAACCAAGGAAGTCAGCCACCACAATGTCACCGCGGCCAAGGATGACTGCAACCGCCCCGACACAACCATCGAAGGTCTGGCCAGCCTGAAGCCGGTGATGGGCGAAGGCCATACGGTCACCGCGGGCAACGCCAGCCAACTGTCCGACGGGTCGTCGGCGTGCGTGGTGATGGAGGCAAAGGTCGCCGAACAGCGCGGGCTCAATCCGCTCGGCCGCTATGTCGGCATGGCGGTTGCGGGCACCGAACCCGACGAAATGGGCATCGGCCCGGTGTTCGCCATCCCCAAATTGCTCGAACGGTTCGACCTCAAGATGGACGATATCGGCCTGTGGGAACTCAACGAAGCGTTTGCGGTGCAGGTGCTCTATTGCCGCGACAAGCTGGGCATTCCGCAGGAACGGCTGAACGTCAACGGCGGATCGATCAGCATCGGCCACCCGTTCGGCATGACCGGCGCGCGCTGCACCGGCCACGCGCTGATCGAGGGCAAGCGGCAGGGCGCGAAATATGTCGTCGTAACAATGTGCATCGGCGGCGGCCAGGGCGCGGCTGGGCTGTTCGAGGTTTTTTGAGGTCGGGCATGCCCCTCAATTGATGTCGTCACCCTGAACGTGTTTCAGGGTCCATGGTCGGACGTTACCGAAAGCACAGCGCGTGCGGCGATGCCGGGCCATGGATGCTGAAACAGCGAAGCCATCGCTGAGCCAGCATGACGAATCATGGGGGAGTGTGATCAATGAGAACGGTGACTTCACGCCGCTATGCCACTAGGTTTGTTCCCATGACCGGCCCGTCGCTCACCGAACGCATCGCTGCCTTTGCGCATGAAGTGAAGCTGTCGGCGCACGCATTGTGGTTTGCGGTGCGTGATGGTCGCACGCCATGGCCCGCGCGGGTGATCGGCGTGCTGGTGACCGCCTATGCCTTTTCGCCGATCGACCTGATCCCCGATTTCATCCCGGTGCTGGGGCTGCTCGACGATCTGGTGATTGTGCCCGCCGGACTGTGGGCGGCGCAGCGGATGATCCCGGCGGCGCTGTGGGCGGACTATCATGCACTGGCGGTGGCCGCCGATGGCCGCCCGACCAGTCGCTTTGGGGTCGCGATCATCGCGATGATCTGGGCCGCAGCATTGTGGCTGGTCTATGTGACGGTGCGCACGTCGAGCTGGCATTGAGTGTTTTTGGGGGGCGCTGTCGGGAACTTAGAGCAGGCCTGGATTCGACGGAATCCACTCTCATCCGTTCGTGGTGAGGAAAGACTGAGTGAAACGAAGTCTTGTCTCGAACCACCATGCGCGACCTCGCGGTATGTCGGTCCTTCGAGACGGGCTTTCAGCCTTCGGCTTCAATCCCTCCTCAGGACGAACGGGC
>JBEGPL010000300.1:0-8116 GCA_041181445.1 Pseudomonadota bacterium | reverse complement strand
AAGGACAGGTTTATGCATAAGGCGATACAGCGTTTCGCGATCATTCTGGCGTGTGTTTCGGTCGGCGGAGTGCCCGTCACAGCGGCGAAATCGGCCAAATCTGCGGCCAGCGTCAAGGTCGCCGTGGCCGACATGGTCGCCGCGCGGCAAGCCGCGATGCTGATGTCCGCCGCAAATCTCGGGTCGATCAAGGCGCTGATCGACAGCGGTGCCGGCGCCGACAAATTGGGCTTTCCCGTTGCCGGCCTGGCAAGCTGGGCAAGCGCGTTGACCGGCCTGTTCCCCAAGGGCAGCGCGAGCAGCAACAGCCGCGCCCTGCCTGCTGTGTGGTCCGACTGGGTTGGGTTTGCCGCCGAGGGCCAAAAATACAGCGACGCCGCCAAAGGCTTGCAGGCTGCAGTCAAGGGTGGCGACAAAGCCGCGATCAGCGCCGCGTTCGACGGCGTCCGCGGATCATGCAAGAGCTGTCACGACAAGTATCAAGCGCCGCCGCCCGCCATGCCCGCCGTGAAATAGTTAGCCAGAGCGACCGCCTAAAGCTTGAACCGCACCGTCAGCCGGGCATTACGCGGCGCGCCGGTCGATATATTATTGTCATTGTGCGCGACCGGGAAATAGACCGTACCGGTGATATTTTCGACGTTGAGCTGCACATCGACGCGGTCGTTGATCGTGTAGAACAACGCCCCGTCGAAACGCCAGAAGCCCGGCAGGCGCGTCACATTGCTGATGTTGGCAAAGCTGGACGACTGGTAATAAATGCCCAGCCCAGCACCCCAGCGGTCGTTCAGATCGACGCGGTTCCACAGATTGAAATGGTGGCGCGGGACTTGGGCAATGCGGCGGCCAGCAGGAGCAGCGGTCGTCGTCTGCAAGATTTTGGCGTCGGTCCAGCTATACCCGGCAGCAATGTCCCATCCCGGCAGAACGCGGCCGCTCAGCCCCGCCTCAAACCCCTTGGTCCGCTGCGCCCCGGTCAGCACAATCGTCCCCGGCACCGGCCCGGCTGCGCGCGTATTGGTGCGGTCGAGTTGAAAAATCGCAGCTGTGGCGGTCAATCCCGGCTTCACATTCCACTTGGCGCCAAATTCGTAATTTTCAAAGCGCTCGGGCTCGAGCGCCGCCAGCGACAAATCCAATGTGGTGAACTGGTCGCCCGCCTGCGGCAGATATGATTTGGAATAGCTGACATAGATCGACGCGTCTTCGACCGGCTTGTAGACAAGGCCAAGGCGCGGTGACCACAGATTGTCGACGCGGCCGAACGCCGCATTGGTGAACAGGTTGCGGCCCGTCAGGTCGAACCGGTCGTAGCGCAGCCCGGCGATGATGTCGAAATGGGCACCGATGCCAATCTGGTCCTGTGCATAGAGCGAGAATTGCGCAAGATCGCTGGTCGCCGCGCGGTTGCTGTTGCCGGTTGGACCCGCAACGAATATCGGCATGGGCAGCACAGGGGTCTGCGACAGGGTGATCGTCCGGCGGCGGCTGGCCGCGTTCAGGCTGTTGTCGAAAAAGCCGTTGATCCGTTCATTATATGAATCCTGACCGGTATATTCGGTGCCGATCAGGATGACATGGTCAACCGCGCCGGTGGCCCCGCGCCATTCCAGATTGGCCTGGCCGATCACGCTTTGCCGCGTGCTCGGATCGCGGTACGCCTCGACCGCCAGCGTCGCCGGACTGGTGCTGCTGTTCACGCCGGTCACCGGAAAGACATTTGTATAGATTTTGTCGAAGTCGCTATAGAGCGCCTGCGCGGTGATTTTCAGACTGTCGGTCAGCGCCGCCTCGCCGCGAAAGCGCACCATATGCCCCTCAACCGACGCTGCATTGATGCCGCGCACCCCGAAAAAGGCGTCGCGGTAACCGCGCAGCGGCCCGGCGGGGTTCGCGATCGTCCCGGCAAAGGCCGAAGGTATGCCGCGATCGACAACACGCGCGTCGCGGACATATTCATAACCGAGTTCGACCTTGACCGCGTCGCCCAGTTCCGCGCCGACGACCGGATTGACCGCATAGCGTTCCCCGCCAAAAGCGTCGCGGTGGTTGTCGAGGCTTTCGTAAGTGCCGTTGATGCGCAGTCCGCTCGTCGGCCCGATGTTCACATTGACATCGGCGCTGCCATACCAGCTGCCGAAACTGTCGAGCGACGCCGCTGCGCCGAGCGCGGTTTCGCCGATCAGCGCGCCCTTGGTCACACGGTTGACCAGCCCGCCGCCGCCGCCGCGGCCAAAAATCATCGCGTTCGGACCCTTGTGCACTTCGACGCGGTCGATGTTATAAAAGCTGCGGAAATACTGGACGTCATCGCGCAGTCCATCGACAAAAAAGTCGGCGGTTGAACTGTTGCCGCGAAACACAATCTGGTCGCGGTGGCCCTCGCCTTGCGCCGCGCTGACGCCGGGAATCAGGCGGACCAGATCGGTCATCGACCGGATCGCCTGATCGGCAATCTGCTGGTCGGTGACGACGCTGATCGACTGCGGCACGTCGATGATCGGGGTGTTCGTCTTCATCCCCGTCGTCGTTTCGACGGTGCGATAGCCATCCAGCGTGCCGGTGACGATGATTGTGCGGCCATCCAGGTCGGCCGCGTCGGCGGCGGCGTTGAGGCTGGAGTCATTTGGCAGAACCGGCATCACCGTCAGCCCCGACAGCGATTGTGCGTGCGCCTGTGGGGCGATTCCGGCAAAGCACAGCAGCGTCATCGCCGTTCCCGTCCGCAACCTCAAACCTGCGCAAATCATCGTGTCACCCTGCAATTCTGGATTCGCCGGATTGTTCCGGATCTGTGCAGGCTGCTCTATTGCGAGTCATTCGCAGATACAAGTTGCAATTCAGTCGCAACAGCAAAAAATGTGCGAACTTGCCGCCGCGCGGCGCAGGCGATAAGTGATCACGTATGAAAGCGACGATCTGGCACAACCCCGCATGCGGCACGTCGCGCAAAACGCTGGCAATTCTGGCCGAAACGCCGGGTGTCGACCTGACCGTCGTTGAATATCTGAAGTCGCCCTATGGCCGCGCCAAACTGGCGCAATTGCTTGGCGATGCCGGTCTGACGCCGCGTCAGGCGCTCCGCGAACGCGGCACCGATGCGGTTGAATCGGGCCTGACGGAACGGGACGACGACGCCATTCTTGCCGCAATGGTCGCCAACCCCGCCTATGTGAACCGCCCGATTGTTGAGACCGGCAAGGGCGTGCGCCTGTGCCGCCCGCAGGATGTCGTCCACGAAATCCTGTGAGCGATCAGGTCCGCGTCGCCGTCCCCGAATCGATCCGAAAGCGCGCAGTATCGCCAGGCAGCTCGGCAAACAGCGCAGCCTCGGTCCCGGTCAGCCACACCTGACCCCCACGCGCCGCCAGCCGGTCATACAGGCGGGCGCGCCGTTTCGGGTCGAGATGCGCCGCAACCTCGTCGAGCAGCAAGATCGGCGGCGCCCCGCGCCGCGCCGCCACACATTCGCTGTGCGCCAAAATGATGTTCAGCAGCATCGCCTTTTGCTCGCCGGTGGAGCATCGCGCAGCGGGCTGACCATGCGCGGCATGGTGCACGATCAGATCGTCGCGGTGCGGCCCGGCCAGCGAACGGCCCGCAGCGGCATCCTGCGCCCGCCCGCGCCGCAACCGGTCGACCAGTGAATCGCGCCCCTCCCCCTCCGTCCCCGCCAGCGCCAGCACCGGCCGGGCAAAGGGTGCATCGGGCAGCACCGCCAGCGCCCCACCCAGCGCCGCCACCGTGGACGCGCGTGCCGCCGCGATCGCCGCGCCATGCTCGCCCATTTGCGCCTCCAGCGCGGTCAACCAGTCGCCGTCGGCTGTTGCCGGATCGGCAAGCAATTTGTTGCGCGCACGCATCGCGGCTTCATAGCGGTTGCTGTGCACCGCATGGCCGGGGTCGAGTGCGAGCACCAGCCGGTCGAGAAAGCGCCGCCGCTCGCCCGCTGTGTCGACGAACAGCCGGTCCATCGCGGGCGTAAGCCACAAGATTGACAGCCATTCGCTAAGCCCCGTCGTGGCCGCCGGCGCACCGTTGATCCGCGCCACTCGCTTGCCGGGCCGCTCGGCCGCGACCGCTGTGCCCAGCCGGACCGGGGCCAGCCCGTCATCGCCCACCGCCCCAGCGGCGATCAGTTCGGCATGCACCGCAAAGCCGCCGGAGCCATCGCCGCGCGCCATGTCGGCAAAGGCGGCGCGGCGCAGACCGCGTCCCGGCGCGAGCAACGACACCGCCTCCAGCAAATTGGTCTTGCCCGACCCATTGTCGCCGAACAAAGCAACCACCGGCGCACCGCACGCCAGGTCGAGCGCGGCATAGTTGCGAAAATCGCTGATGCGGAGGCTGGCAAGCGTCATCGCCACCCGCATAGCGCAACACATACGTCTGTCGCACCCCAAAAGCCGCCGCGCGCGCACCAAGGGTTGCAGGCTGGCGGCGTTACGCTATGCTGCGTTGCAACATGAAAGTTCGCCATGCGCATCGCGATCATTGACGAAAGCCCCGCGCGCGCCGCGGTGATCGAGGAAGGCCTGCGCGAAACAGGGCTCACCGACGTCACCCTGTTTACCGATCGCCACGGACTCGTCAGCCGGATCGAGGCGCTGGCGCCGGATGTCATCCTGATCGATTTGACCAATCCCCACCGCGACGAGCTGGAAGAATTGCTGGCCGTGTCGCGCGCGATTTCGCGGCCCGTCGCGATGTTTGTCGATCAAAGCGATGCCGCCGCCATGGAATCGGCAATTGATGCGGGCGTGTCGGCCTATGTCGTCGACGGGATGAAAAAGGAACGGATCAAGCCGGTGCTCGAACTTGCGATCCGCCGTTTCAACGCTTTTGCCCGGTTGCGCGCCGAACTGGACGAAGCGCGATCGGCATTGGCCGACCGCGATGCCGTCGACCGTGCCAAGCGGCTGTTGATGAAAAAGCGCGGTATGGACGAGGCCGCCGCCTATGCCGCGCTGCGCAAGGCCGCGATGGACAGCGGGCGCAAGATTGCCGAAGTCGCCGACGCGCTGCTGACGGCCGAAAAACTGATGGGAGGGCTATGACATAATGACCGCCATGCGTATCGGCTTTCTGCCGCTGGTGGACGCGGCGCTGCCCATCCTGGCGCGCGAAATGGGCTTTGCCGAGGCCGAGGGACTCAGCCTTGAACTCGTCCGCGACATGAGCTGGGCCACGGTGTGCGACCGGCTGCTGTACGGCCACAGCGATGCAGCGCATATGGTCGCGCCGCTCGCCATCGCCGCGACGTTGGGGCTGGGGCGCCCGCCAAGGCCGCTGTCGGTGCCCTTTGTGCTCGGGCTCAACGGCAATGCCATCACCATGCGGCCCGACCTGGCCGCACAGCTGTCGGACGGTGCGCGTCCGGGCGACATCGCCGCCATCGGCCGACAATTCGCCATGGTCGCAAAATCAGCCGCGACAAAGCTGCGGCTTGGCGTCGTCCATCGCTATTCCAGCCATAACTACATGCTGCGTTACTGGTTGATGGTCAGCGGTCTGAACCCCGACCGGGATGTGGACATTGTCACGATTGCGCCGCCCTTTGCCAGCGATGCGCTGGCCAATGGCGAGGTCGACGGCATCTGCGTTGGCGAGCCATGGAACAGCGTTGCGGTGGATTGCGGCGTCGGCGTCATTGTCGCCATGACATCGCAAATCTGGCAGCGCGGCGTGGAAAAAGTGCTGGCGATGCGCACCGAGCGACTGGCCGCCGAGCCGGAATTGGCCCATGCCCTGATCCGCGCGCTTTACCGGGCAGGTGAAGCCTTTGTCGATCCGGCGCGGCTGGACGAAATCTCGCGCATTCTGGCGCGCCCAAACTATCTCGATGGATCGGCCGAATTGATTGCCGGTGCCGTGTCCGACCGCATATTATTCGCCAAGGGACAGGCGCGCGTCCATGTGCCCGATTTCATGTTCCAGCACCGCGAGGCAGCGAATTTTCCGTGGGTCAGTCAGGCGGCATGGCTCTACGCGCAAATGTGCTTGGCGGGCCATGTCGAACCCGACTCGGCCCGTTACAAAGCGGCGAAAGCGGTTTTCCGGCCCGACGTATACCGCACTGCACTCTCGCCTCTGGGTGTCGCCGTGCCGGGTGCGAGCGCAAAGCTTGAAGGCGGAATCGCGCACCCGACCGGCGTGGGAACGGCGCAAGGACGGCTGATTTTGGGGCCTGACCGCTTTTTCGACGGTCGCCAGTTCGACCCGGAGCAGCTTGACAGCTATTTGCAAAACATGCCCAAAAATTAGGCAGCAGCCCATAAATGCTGCACTGCAAAATAATGCTTGCATGATCGCCTGAACCAAGACATTCTTTGTCCATCGGGCGACGCAGCCCGATTGCCGCACATCGCATCAACGCAACGACGCGTTCAAAGCGATTGGCACAATTCCTGCTTTGACAGCCATTGGCAGCGCCGCCACCCGACAGGATTTTGCATCCGTCCGGGGCGGCTTTTTTGTTTTCATCAAAAGGGGCCTTTACATGCGGAAACTTCTTGGATCAGCCATCGGAATAGCACTCATTTCTGCGCTGGCCGCGTGTGGCGGCCCCGCCGACGCGCCAACTGCGGTGTCGCGAAGCGAGCTGGAAAAGCCTGTTCTCAAACTGGGATTCATCAAACTGACCGACATGGCGCCGCTCGCCATTGCCAAGGAAAAGGGCTTTTTCGCCGAAGAAGGCCTGACCGTTCAGCTTGAACCCCAGGCGAACTGGAAAGTGCTGCTGGACGGGGTAATCGCGGGCCAACTGGACGGCGCACACATGCTGGCAGGCCAGCCGATCGCCGCGGCCATCGGTCTGGGCGTGAAGGGTGAACTGGTCGCGCCGATCAGCCTTGACCTCAACGGCAACGCAATAACCCTGTCCAACAAAATCTATGCAATGATCGAACCGACCTTGCCCAAGGGCGCGGACGGCAAGCCCGCCCATCCGATTTCGGCGTCCGCGCTCAAGCCGGTCGCGGCAAAGATGAAAGCCGGCGGCAAACCGCTCAAGATGGGCATGGTTTTTCCGGTTTCGCCGCACAATTATGAACTTCGCTATTGGCTGGCGGCCGGCGGGCTGAACCCGGGATATTATCTGCCCGGCGATGTTGCCGGCACGACGGGCGCCGATGTTCAGCTATCGGTCACACCGCCGCCGCAAATGCCTGCGACTTTGGAAGCCGGCACGATTGACGGTTACTCGGTGGGCGAACCGTGGAATCAGGCGGCAGTGGCCAAAAAGATCGGCGTGCCTGTCATCACCGACCATGACATTGCCAATTTCAACGCAGAAAAAGTGTTTGGGCTGACCAAGGCGTTCGTCACGGCCAATCCAAAAACCACCCAAGCGTTGATCCGCGCCATCATCAAGGCGCAAATGTGGCTCGACGCCGATGGCGGCAAAAACCGCGCCGAAGCCGTCGAAATTCTGAGCCGCCCCAATTATGTCGGCGCCGATGCGAAAGTGATCGCGGCCTCGATGACCGGCCAGTTCACCTATGCGCCCGGCGACACACGGCCCGCGCCCGATTTCAACATCTTCTTCAACCATTATGCCGGATATCCCTTTTATTCGGACGCGGTTTGGTACCTCACCCAAATGCGGCGCTGGGGCCAGATTCCCGAAGCCAAAACCGACGAATGGTATGCCGCAACCGCAAAAGCGGTTTATCGCCCGGACCTGTATATGGCGGCAGCAAAATCGCTCGTCTCCGAAGGCAAGGCCCCATCGGATGGCTTCCCTGAAACCGACGGATACCGCGCCGATCAGGGCAAGTTTATCGACGGCGTCACGTTCGATGGCACCAAGCCGAATGCCTATCTTGCCAGTTTCAGCATCGGCCTGCGCGGCGACCAGAAAGTCACGCCGGCGGGCGTGAAATAGGGAAGAATTGCCATGCCCAGCGCCGCACTTCAGATCATCGAGACCAAACCCGACATGACCACCAACGCGACCAAAGCGAACGCCAGTCCTGCACCGCCGGAGCCCACTAGGTTCCGCCGGATGCTGACGAAGGCCAGGGCGCGCCTGCCGGATGTTGATGGCAAAGCTGTGGTGGCGGGCGTGTGGCCTGCGGTGCTGGGCATCGGCATTTTCCTGGCCCTGTGGGCGCTA
>JBEGPL010000299.1:0-8185 GCA_041181445.1 Pseudomonadota bacterium | reverse complement strand
GGCGATGATCAAAGTTTTGCTGGAGAAAAATGCCCGGCGCGGCGACCGCGGGGCGGCAGCGGATGCCGCCACGCCCGAGTCAAGAACCTAGAGCAGGCCTGCTTTTGACGGAATCAACTCTCATCCGTTCGTGGTGAGGAAAGACTGAGCGCAGCGACGTCTTGTCTTGAACGACCTTGCGCGGCCTTGCGGTATGTCGGTCCTTCGAAACGGGCCTATGAGCGTGCGCCGTTCCGAAACGGAAAAACGCTAGCGTATCGGCATGCCCGGCGGCGGACCGCCCGGCGCGCCTTGCGGCCCACCCTGCATCTGCTGCATCTGCTGCATCTGTTGCTGCATCGCCTGAATTTCAGCCATCGATTTGAAATCGATCAGTTCGACGTCGAACGTCATTGCCGCATTTGTCAGTTCAGGCGTCGGCCCCTTGGCACCGTACCCCAGAGCCGCCGGGATTTGCAGCTTATACTTGCCGCCCTTTTTCATCTTTTTCAGGCCATCGCGAAAACCGGGAACGACGCCGTTGACTTCCATCGGTGCCTGTTCAGCGGCATCAAAGACGGTGCCATTTTCCAACCGTCCCTCATATTTGACGAGCACGACGTCGCCCGCCTTGGGGCTGGGGCCGCTGCCTTCCTTGATCACGTCCAGTCCGATGCGCGGCGTCTGCCACATGGCAAAGCCGATGGCGGCAGCAGCAAGCAGCGCCAGACCGATCCAAAGAGTCCACAGTCCGCCCTTGTTGACGGGGCGCAGGGGCACGGCGGTCACGCTCATAAATCATCCTCTCAGGTCTGGAACGCGGCCGTCGAGACCGCGAAGTTGCGCCGCTATAGCCAAGTGAAAAAAGAATACCAAAACGAAAAAGGGCGCCGCATCGCTGCGGGCGCCCTATTTCATACGATCCGGACGGATCAAAACACCTATTTGATGCCGTCACGCTCCATGCGCTTACGTTCCATCTTGCGCGCGCGGCGAACGGCGGCTGCGCGTTCACGCGCACGCTTTTCGCTGGGCTTTTCGTAATGACGGCGCAGCTTCATTTCGCGATACACGCCTTCGCGCTGCAACTTCTTTTTGAGTGCGCGCAAGGCTTGGTCGACGTTGTTGTCGCGAACGATGATTTGCATATGCCGTCTTTGCTCCTGTCCGGTTTTCAGCCCGCATGACACCCCGTCCGCAATGGACCATGAAGCGATCAATGTGGGCAACAACAAAGGCGCCGCAATGTTGCGACGTCTTCGAATGACGGCTCCCCTAAACGCGATTCTTGGGGCTGGCAAGCAAAAAGCGGGCGCTGCACCATTGCGAAACCGCCTTTTCCTGTGCGATAGCCCGATCACAAGAATGGACAGGTCAGGAGCGGGATGATGGCGACTCAATTGCGCAGCAACAGCAAATATAGCGAAGCCGAATGGACGGCGCGTCAGGAATTGGCCGCCTGTTACCGCATATTTGCGATGATGGGCTGGGACGAGATGATCTTCAACCACATTACCGTCAAATTACCCGGCGACGACGGCGAATTCCTGATCAATCCCTATGGCATGCATTTCAGCGAAGTGACGGCGTCGAGTCTGATCAAGATCGACATCGACGGCAACAAGCTGGACGTCGATAATCCGTGGCATGTCAACAAGGCCGGGTTCGTTCAGCACAGCCTGTTCCACCGCGTTCTGCCCGACGCGCATGCCATCATTCACACGCACACGACCGCGACAATGGCGGTGTGCAGCCTGGAAGGCGGATTGCAGCCGACCAATTTTTACGCCTGCAACTTCATGGGTCAGCTCGCTTATCATGATTTTGAGGGCGTCACCGTGCGCGAGGAAGAGGGTGTCCGGCTGGTCGCAAATCTGGGCGACAAACGCATCCTGATGCTCAAAAATCACGGCCCGGTGGTAATGGGAAAATCGCTGCCCGATGCCTTCATCAAATATTGGGTGCTGCAACGTGCCTGCGAGATTCAGTTGGCGACCATGAGCATGGGCGCGCCCGTGCTGGTCGGCGATGACATTGTCGCCGTGCATCAGCGTGACATTTTCCAGACCGCAATTCCCGGCGGGTCGGGCCGCGCCGAGTTTGACGCGATGGTGCGCAAAGTCGACCGGATCGACACGAGCTGGCGCGAATAGGCGCCGGACGCACCCACATGACCAAATTTGCAGTCAATGAACGGCCCATCGAATATCGCATGGACCCCGAAACGCCCCTGCTTTGGGCGCTGCGCGATGCATCGAACCTGACGGGCACCAAATATGGCTGCGGCACGGGTGATTGCGGCGCATGCACGGTCGACATTGACGGCGAAGCGATTCGCAGTTGCCTCGTCACCATCGCCGAATGCGAGGGGCGATATGTGACGACGATCGAGGGTTTGTCGCACGACCGGTCGCACCCGGTGCAACAGGCATGGGTGGCAGAACAAGTGCCGCAATGCGGCTTTTGTCAGTCGGGCATGATCATGGCAGCGGCGGCGCTGCTCCGCCGCAACAGCAACCCGACCAATGCCGAAATTGACGCGGCGATGACCAATATCTGTCGCTGCGGCACTTATCCGCGCATTCGCGAGGCGATTCGCCGCGCCGGCCGCGTGCTGCGCGGCGAGGAAAAGGTGGCAGCGGCCCCGCCCCCCGGCATCCGGCCAGAGGACGCTGCCCGCGCGGTCCCGTCGCTGACGCCGCGCAAATAGGGTGTGTCGGCTGCGGTGTGGTTGCGGTGTGGTTGCAGCAGGGCAGCGGCGCGGCGTGCATAAGCGCGCTTGTTCCTGACAGTCGGCTGACAACCACGTTCAGCCCCCACTCAGCAAAACATGCTTAGTCATCGATTCACCCAAGGCGGGGTGGCATGGGCCGCCCGTTCAGGAGAATGAAGATGCGTAAGAATTTGATCGGTCGCCTGTTGATCGCCGCCACTGCGCTGACCCCGCTGGTTCCTGGCCTTGCGCAGGCCCAGAGCGACACCGTCGTGCTGGTCAAAAATGACCGTGATCGCGGTCGCAGCGATTGGGGCCGCGGTGATCGCGGCGGCAATGGTGGCGAACACAGCCGCGGGGATCGCGGCGGCAATGGCGGCGGCGGTGACTTTCGCGGACGCGGCGTCGATACCGCCCCGCGCGCCGACCGCGCGCCGCAGCCCCAGCCGCGCGGCCCCGAAGTGCGCCAACGCGAATGGCAGGGCGGCGGCATGCAGGAAGCACCGCGCGCGCCCGACGTGCGCCAGCGCGAATGGAACGGCGGCGACCGGCAAGGCGGCCTGAGCGAACGCACTCGTGACCGCACCGATGACCGGCGTTACGATGACCGACGCGACGACCGGCGCGGCGACGACCGGCGCTATGACGATGGCCGCCGCGACGGCTGGCGTGATGGCGACCGGCGCGGTGACCGCCGCTATGACAATGATCGGCGCGACGACCGGCGTTATGATGACAACCATCGTGACAATCGCGGCTGGAACAACCGCTGGCGCAGCGACCGCCGCTATGACTGGCAGGATCATCGCCAGCGCTATGGCAACACATATCGCTTGTCGCGTTATTATTCGCCCTACCGCGGCCACCATTACACGCGCTTTTCGATCGGGTTCAACCTGTGGCCGAACTTTTACGGGTCGCAATATTGGATCAATGATCCGTGGGCGTACCGCCTGCCCGAAGCCTATGGTCCCTATCGCTGGGTGCGCTATTATGACGACGTGCTGCTGGTCGATGTCCGCAGCGGTCGGGTGGTCGACGTGATTTACGACTTTTTCTGGTAAGCGCCCTCCGCGCGCCCCGCAAAAATCATGTTCAGGGGGTCGGTGAAAACCGGCCCCCTTTTTGCACTTGCACCCACCGCCGCGCTCGGCCACGCTGATGGCCAAGGGGGAGAGCGGGACATGCGTCACCAGATAACGACTTTGCTGGCGGCTTTGCTGGGCGCGACGGCGATGCCTGCTGCCGCCGAAACTTCGGTCATTTATGCCGGGCGGCTGATCACCGAGGCCAGCCAGCCCGTGCGCGGTCCCGCGACAATCATCGTCGTCGATGGCCGGATCCAGTCAATCGTCGATGGCCGCGCGCCCGCGCCCGACGGCGCCCGCATTTATGACCTTGCGACCAAGACCGTCCTGCCCGGGCTGATCGACCTTCACGTCCACCTGACCGGCGAACCGGGCGGCGATTACCGCAGCGAAGCGGTTGAGCCCGACGAATGGGGCGTCGTCGTCGGCGTCAAGAATGCGCGGCTGACCGTGCTGGCCGGTTTCACCACCGTGCGCGAAGCCGGATCAGCGCAATATACCGCCTTTTCGCTCCGACGCGGCACGGCAGAAGGTGTCATCGTCGGCCCGCGCATTATTGCTGCCGGCCCTGCGCTCGCCATCGTCGGCGGTCACGGTGACACCACAGGCTTTCGGGAAGACATCCATCACGTGCTCGACCAGGGCTATACCTGCACCGGGCCCGTCGAATGTGCCGAAAAAGTGCGCAAAGCGGCGCGGGCGGGGTCCGACGTGATCAAGATTACCGCGACCGGCGGTGTCCTTTCACAACAAGGGCGCGGGCTGGAGGCGCATTTCACCAGCGCCGAAATGCAGTCCATCGCCGACACGGCGCACAGTCTGGGGCTGAAAGTCATGGCACATGCCCACGGTGCGCGCGGCATTGAGTCCGCCGCCGCCGCCGGAATTGACACGATCGACCATGGCACTTTTGCCGACGAAGCCGGGCTGAAAGTGATGAAAGCCAAGGGCACTTACATGGTCCCGACGCTGATGGCGCTGGAGGGCGTGCGCGCGCGGATGGGCAAAGGCATTTACACACCCACGGTCGAAGAAAAAGCCCGGGCCACGCTGGAAATTCAAGGGCGTCAGGTGACCCGGTCGAAGGCGCTGGGGGTCCCCGTCGCGTTTGGCACCGACGCGGGTGTATTCGAACATGGCCGCAACGGCGAAGAATTTGCCTTGCTCGTCAAATTCGGGCTGACACCGCGCGAAGCGCTCGCGAGCGCCACGACCATCGCGGCCAGAGCGCTGGGCATGGAGCAGGAAATTGGCCAGATCAGCGTCGGCTATTCGGCCGATATTGTCGCCGTCGATGGAGATCCGACGGTCGACGTTCGCACATTGGAAGCTGTAAAATGGGTCATGGTGCGCGGGCGGGTTGCCGAATAGCGCCCGCCGCTACGACGCCATTTTGAGCGGTGCACCGCCGACGAAGGCTGGCGTCACGCTGGCAAGCAATTCAATGTCCATCGCATGGTCAAACTTGACCCCCATGCGATTGTCCATCGCCCAGCGTGACACGCCCTCGACGATCATGTTGGGCGCGAATTCGATGCGGAAACGCGTGCCGACCGGCACATTCCACAGCCCCTCCACCATCGCGCCGCCGCTGGCGACATTGCGCACGATCGCTTCGTAGCGGAAACCACCGTGATCGACCGACACGGTGCGGAAGGTGCGCTTGCGGGTTTCGCGCGCGCTTTTATACCCTTGCGCCTCAACGCGTCCGCCATTGGACTTGAGCAGCGCGATCGCGTCCTGCGCGGTCATCGGCTTGCCGTAAATATAACCCTGAACGTGGGAACAGCCAAGGCTGCGGATCAGGTCAAGCTCGTCGTGGGTTTCGACGCCTTCGGCGGTGGTATGCATGTTTAGTGCGCCCGCCAGGCTGACGATCGAGCTGATAATTGCCGCGTTCATCCCGCCGCGATCCGCTGCGCCGCGGACAAAGCTCTGATCGATCTTGATTTTGTCGAACGGTGCCTTTTTCAGATAGCCGAGCGCGGAATAACCCGTCCCGAAATCGTCGAGCGCAAGCCGGATACCGGTGCGTTTCAATTTCTGGAACATTTCCATATTTTCGGCGCTTTCGTCCAGAAACACGCCTTCGGTGATTTCCAGTTCGAGCTGTTCGGGGCGGATGCCAGCTGCGGCGACGGCATTGACGATGGTCGATGGCAGGTTGGGGTTGGTGAACTGGCGCGGTGAGACGTTCACCGCCATTTGATATTGCGGGCCGAATGTCGCCACCGTTTCGCACGCGGTGCGGATGATCCAGTCGCCGATCGGCACGATCAGATTGGCTTCTTCGGCAATCGGGATGAATTTCGTCGGGCTGATCAGCCCTTCGGTCGGGTGGTACCAGCGGATCAGCGCCTCGAACCCGGTGATCATCTCGCTCGCGACATCAACGACGGGCTGATAGAGAAGTTTGAGCTGATCCTTGGCGATGGCGTCGCGCAGCGCGTCTTCGATGGCTTTGCGTTCGCTGGCGTGATTGTGCATCGCGTCGATGTAAAAACGATACACGCCGCGCCCCGCATCCTTTGCCGAGTAAAGCGCCAGGTCGGCATTGCGGACCAGCGCCGATGACGGCACGCCGTCGCCTTCGGACAGTGCGATCCCGACCGAACAGCCAATGCGGACCTGTTCGCCTTCGATCCCGAACGGCTTGGCCAGGCTGATGATGATCGCGTTGGCAATTTCGGCGAGCTTGTCGTGCGCCGTGATTTGCGGAATGACGACCTGAAATTCGTCGCCGCCCAAACGCCCGACCTGACCGCGGTCACCGACAACTTGCCGGATACGTCCGGCAACCTGTTGCAGCAATTGATCGCCAACCGGATGGCCCAACGTGTCGTTGACCGCCTTGAACCGGTCAAGGTCCATCAGGAACATCGCGCACGGCTGCGGCTGGCCGAAATGGTTGCGCAGCGCCCGTTCCAGCAATTCGTTGATGTGCAGCCGGTTGGCGAGGCCGGTCAGCGTGTCGTAACGCGCCAATTGGTTGATCTCGCGTTCCGAACGTTTCATTTCAGTCAGGTCGGTGCCGCTGCCCCGGAATCCCAGAAAATGGCCCAGACTATTGCTGATCGGGTTGCCCGAAATCGACCACCAGCGTTCTTCGCCCTTGACCGCCGCTTGAACCGTCAGGTCGTTGAACGGTGTGCGCGATGACAGGCTGAACCCCAGCGTGCGCTCTTCACTCTCGCCGCCGCCGCCGCGTTTGCGGATGATGTCGGTAAAGGCGCGGCCGATCAACGCGCGCCGTTCCATCCCGACCTTGTCGGCCACAACCTGCGAAACATAGACAAGATTGCCGTGCCGGTCGGTTTCCCAAAACCAGCCGCGCCCCGCGGTTTCAAATTCGCGCACCAGATTGAGCGCGCGCTCCTGATCATCGACCTGCGCCTGTCGCAAATTATCCTGTCGCCGATGATAGCGCGAGTCTTCGCTGACCATCGCCGCGAGCAGGCACAGGAACAACAGCGACTGGCCGCCGAATTCCATCGACCATGTGCCCAGTGCGCCGCCGACGGCGGTCGCAAAGGCAAAGACGAAGAAGGCAGGTCGCGACAGGCCGGCAACCGCCGCCCCGACCAGCACGATGCCAATGCGCGCGGCGGCGATATGATCAAAGCTGGCGACATAGGCATTGCTCGCCGAAACCGCAAAGACGAACTGGGTATAAAACACCGTGCCCGCCGCGATGATCGCCCACGCCGTCATCGGGAACCAGCGGTGCCGCGACAGCGGACCGCGTCCCTTGCCGCGCTTTTCCAGCCAACTCACCACGCACAGCAAACCGTCGAGCGCCAGCGCAACCGGCAACAGAACCGCCGAACCGGCCATCGCCGCCAGCACGTCGGCGCTGCTATGGTAAAAGATGATGCCCAGCGCAAAAAGGCGACTGAGAAAAACGAAATGCCACAGATGGATGGCGCGCAACAGGCGCGCACGAACGGTCGACGCGCTATCGCCGCCGTCCACCCGCTCACCCGTTTCGGCAACCGTCCGTCTGACCGTCAACCGCACCGCCGCGCCTTCCTCGTACCCTGAACCTGCTTCATGGTGGCGACCCTGCCAGAACTTCCTTGCCAAATGTTTATCTTTGCCGGGAAATTAACGGCATTTTCCTTGCTTTTTGAATGGGCAGCGACAATTCGGCCGGTGGCTTTGCGTGGACCGACGAACCGCGCTAATAAGCACCGATGCCCGCCGTTCAGATGATCCGGTCCAAAGATATTTTCGCCCTGGACGAATGGGCGGCGCTAACCCGCGTATCGCCGTGGCGCGGACTGTGGCTGATCGCACATGGCTGGCTGGTCAGCGCAGCGGTGATTGCGGCGGCGACCTGGGCGGCGCACCCGGCGGCGTGGCTGGCAGCGGTGCTGCTAGTCGGCGGGCGGCAGTTGGGGCTGGC
>JBEGPL010000298.1:0-5056 GCA_041181445.1 Pseudomonadota bacterium | reverse complement strand
TCGCATAGTCAAAGGTCAGGCGCGCCAGCACGGCGACGACGACCGAGGTAATGTCTGAGGGAACCCCCGACACGTCGATGATCGAAATCGGACGGCCCTCGGACGGCAGCCGGAAAATCTTGGCAATGAAATTCGACATGGTGTCGGCGACCAGCATGCCCGAAAACATGAAATTGTAACGCGGATCGGACCGCATTTCCTCAATCTTGCCCTTGATCCGCATGAACGGCGCACTCGACGTTGCCTTGTCGAGCTTGCCCATTTCATTCTGCAGGATCGCGAGCAGGTCGGAGATGAGATAGGGAACCGGCGAATCAACCGTCAGCTTGGTCATGCCCTCGGCCGCACGGTTTTTGGCGCGCGCGGCGAGCAGGCATTTGGCGAGCACGTCGCAGTCGCTCTGCCTGTCTTTCCCTTCGGACGTGACAAACACTTCGCAATGTTCCTGAAAATTCATCAGCCAATAGGGCATGGCGATATTGTCGACATCGAACAGCGCGCCGATGCCCTTGAACGCCGCCGAATATTCGCCGTGCGGATCGATCATCACGATATGGCCTTGCGGCGCCAGTTCGCATATTTTGTGGAGGATCAGCGCAGCGCTGGTCGATTTGCCGGTGCCGGTCGAACCGAGCAGCGCGAAATGCTTGCCCAGCATCGCGTCGACGTACAGCGCGCCGCGAATGTCCTTGGTCGGATAGACCGTGCCGATTTCGATGTGGGCGCGCTCGTCAGCGGCATAGACTTGTTTCAGGTCGTTGCTGGTCGCGGCGTGGCATTCGCTGCCCGGAATCGGATAACGGGTGACGCCGCGCCGGAAATTATAGATGCGGCCGGTGATCTTTTCCTCATCGCCTTCACCCAGAAAATCGATGGTGGCGGTGATCCCGCCCTCAACACGGGCATGAACAACCTGCGACCGGATGCTCGCGAGCAGCCAGGTGTTGCCGATGCGGATTTTGACTTGCGCGCCGACCTGACCGGCCATGGCAACGGCAGGGTCATTGGCCTCGGACAATTTGTGCAACTGCGCTGCGCTCAGCAGGATTTTCGAGGAAGACCCAGAAATTTCAATCACATGGCCGATCATCAAATCGTCGCGGTTGAACCCCGGCGCGCCCTTGCCATCGCCGCCAGCCAGACGGATTGTTTGCGCGGGCTCGCCCCCGAAATTTCCGCGTGCCATGTCCATTACGCTTTGCTCCCCACGTGCAGAACCCTGCAAGATGAGCGCAATAGCTAGCGAAACGACCTTAACATTTGGCTTACGATCACGACGTTGCGGCTGCCATCGTCAGCGTCAGCGAGCGCAGACGCGCGGCGGGGTCGTGCATCGAACCGGCGAAAATAATCTCGTCCGCGCCGGTGCGCGCGATAAAGGCGGCGAGCCGTTCGCGCACATGGTCAACCGTGCCGATCGCGCTGGCCTGGAGCACATGGTCCAGCATCGCGCGGGCGGGCGGCGGCAATGACGCGCGAAAACCGGGCACCGGCGGCGGCAATTTGCCCGGCGTGCCGGTGCGCAGCGCGACAAAGGCCTGCTCCATCGAACTGGCGAGCAGCGCCGCTTCGTCGGCGGTATCGGCGGCAAAGGCGTTGAACGCGGCGGCCACATAGGGTTGCTCCAAAACCGCCGACGGCTGGAACCGCTGGCGATAAACGGCAATCGCTTCGTCAAGATGGTCGGGCGCAAAGTGCGAGGCAAAGGCATAGGGCAGCCCCAGCATCGCGGCGAGCTGCGCGCCGAACAGGCTGGACCCCAAAATCCACATCTCCACCGCCGCGCCGCGCCCCGGAAAAGCCGCGAACCCGGGGTCGGGTTCGCCGGTGAAGTGGGCGCGCAATTGCGCGACATGTTGCGGGAAATACGCCGCAGCGC
This sequence comes from Pseudomonadota bacterium, assembly GCA_041181445.1. Lineage (GTDB taxonomy): Bacteria > Pseudomonadota > Alphaproteobacteria > Sphingomonadales > Sphingomonadaceae > Sphingopyxis. The sequence continues at coordinate 3,177 of JBEGPL010000298.1, read as the reverse complement.
TCTGCACATCCTTGTCCAGCGCACGCACGAATCGCATGTCCGCCCCCGGTGCGCGGCCCAGCCCCAGGTCGATCCGTCCCGGGAACAGCGCATCCAGCGTCCCAAACTGTTCGGCTATCAACAACGGGCTGTGGTTGGGCAGCATGATGCCGCCCGCGCCGATACGGATGCTGTGCGTGTGGTGGCCGACATGCGCCAGCACAACCGACGTCGCCGCGCCGGCCACACCCGCCATGCCATGATGTTCGGCGACCCAATAGCGGTGACAGCCGACCCGTTCGGCGTGCGCGGCATATTGAGCGGCGGCGGCGAGCGCCGCGCCGGTTGTCTGGCCGACGGACACGGGCACAAGGTCGAGAACCGAAAAGCGCGTCATGCGGCCTGCCATGGCGATGCCGGACCGCCGATGCAAGCCGCGCCTTGGCCTATCGAATTCGGCGCGCGGGTCCGGCGGTCCCTTGACGCCCGCGCGGCGCTGGCATTAGGAGGGGCGCCAAGAATAAGGGGGCGCGGAGGGCGGCCCCGAGAGGAGCAAGACCGATGACCTATGTCGTGACCGACGCCTGCATCAAATGCAAATATATGGACTGCGTCGAAGTATGCCCGGTCGATTGCTTCTATGAGGGCGAAAATATGCTCGTCATCAACCCCAATGAGTGCATCGATTGCGGCGTGTGCGAACCCGAATGTCCGGCCGAGGCCATTTTGCCCGACACCGAAAGCGGGCTGGAAAAGTGGCTGGAGCTCAACACCAAATTCTCCGCCGAATGGCCCAACATCACCACCAAGAAGGACAGTCCGGCCGACGCCGACGATTTCAAGGGTGTCGATGGCAAGTTTGACGCCCATTTCTCGGCCGAACCCGGCAGCGGCGACTGATCTTTGCCGCCCCCGGCCCGCCGGGGCTTGATTATCGGGCGGAAGCCGCCACCTTTGGGTCTGCAAGGTCGGCCAGCGGGCCGCCCGCACAAGGAAAAGCAAAATGATGGATCCGCTGAGCGCCCTTGTCCCGATTGTCATCGAACAATCGAGCCGCGGCGAACGTAGTTTTGATATTTTCTCGCGCCTGCTGCGTGAACGTATCGTTTTTGTGACCGGCGAGGTCGAGGACAATATGGCGTCGCTGATCGTCGCCCAATTGCTGTTCCTCGAATCGGAAAATCCCAAAAAGGATATTTCGATGTACATCAACTCGCCCGGCGGCGTGGTGACGGCGGGCATGGCGATCCACGACACGATGCAATATATCCGCCCCAAGGTCGCGACCTTGTGCATCGGGCAGGCCTGTTCGATGGGCAGTTTCCTGCTCGCCGCCGGCGAACCCGGCATGCGCGTCGCGCTGGGCAATGCGCGGATCATGATCCACCAACCGTCGGGCGGCGCGCGCGGCATGGCGTCGGACATCGAGATTCAGGCGCGCGAAATCCTGCGCATCCGCGCCCGGATGAACGATCTTTATGCCAAATATACCGGCCAGCCGCTCGACGTGATCGAGAAAGCGATGGATCGCGACAATTTCCTGGAAGCCGACGAGGCCAAAGCGTTCGGGCTGGTCGACCATGTGTTCGACCGCCGCCCGACCGGCACCGAAGCCGAAGGCGGCACGGGCGGCGGTGAGCCGAAACCCGACTGAACGGCGGCCCCGGCAACGGGTCGCTAACCCCATTTGTTGACGAAGCCGCCAGCCACTGTGTCTATGCCGGACACAGCGGCGGGGCGGCTCCGGCCAACCAAATGCCATATTGTAATTGGTCTGCCACTGTTTAGGATAAGGGCCACGGCGGGGGATCGCGCGCAAGACATGCGTCGGTCCCATCCGTCCAAAGGGATTGATATGACCAAGTTGAGCGGCTCCGATTCGAAGAGCACCCTCTATTGCTCCTTCTGCGGCAAGTCGCAGCATGAAGTCCGCAAGCTGATCGCCGGGCCGACCGTGTTCATCTGTGATGAATGCGTCGAACTGTGCAACGACATCATCCGCGAGGAAATCAAGGGCGGAGTCGCCGCGCGCAAGGACGGCAACGTCCCGACGCCGCTGGAAATCTGTCAGCATCTCGACGCCTATGTCATTGGCCAGAGCGTTGCCAAGCGGGTGCTGTCGGTCGCGGTGCACAATCATTACAAGCGGCTCGAACATTCGGGCCGCGGCGGTGACGTCGAACTCGCCAAGTCGAACATCTTGCTCGTCGGCCCGACGGGCAGCGGCAAGACTCTGCTGGCGCAAACACTTGCGCGTTTCCTCGACGTTCCCTTTACCATGGCCGACGCGACGACGTTGACCGAGGCCGGCTATGTCGGTGAAGATGTCGAAAATATCATCCTGAAACTGCTCCAGTCGTCGGACTATAATGTCGACAAGGCGCAGCGCGGCATCGTTTATATCGACGAAATCGACAAGATCAGCCGCAAGGCCGAAAACCCGTCGATCACGCGCGATGTGTCGGGTGAGGGTGTGCAACAGGCGCTGCTCAAGCTGATGGAAGGCACCACCGCCAGCGTCCCGCCACAGGGTGGCCGCAAACATCCGCAGCAGGAATTTTTGCAGGTCGACACGACCAACATCCTGTTCATCGCCGGCGGGGCTTTTTCGGGCCTTGAAAAAATCATCGGCGACCGGTTGCAGGGCAAGTCGATCGGCTTTGGCGCGCATGTCGCGGGGCCGGACGAGCGGCGCAGCGGCGAAGTGCTGCGCAGCGTCGAACCCGAAGATTTGCTGAAGTTCGGGCTGATCCCCGAATTTGTCGGCCGCCTGCCGGTGATTGCCACGCTGGAGGATCTGGACGTTGAGGCGCTGGTCAAGATTTTGGGCGAGCCGAAAAATGCGCTGGTGAAACAATATCGCAAACTGTTCGATCTGGAAGACGTCGCGCTGACCTTTACCGACGACGCGCTGGTGGCCATTGCCAAGAAAGCGATCGACCGCAAGACCGGCGCGCGCGGACTGCGCTCGATCGTCGAGGCGATCCTGCTCGACACGATGTTCGAACTGCCCGACCTTGACGATGTCGTCGAAGTCGTCGTCGACAAGGATGTGATCGAGGGCCGCAAGGTCCCCGTGCGCGTCCACGCCGACAAGGCCAAGCGCGAGGCCGGCGACGCCGCCTGACCCCGCGGCCCGCCATTTTTGCGGGTATCCGATTCGCTTGAGCCACCGCCGTGCGGGCACGATTCGTTGAC
>JBEGPL010000297.1:0-4472 GCA_041181445.1 Pseudomonadota bacterium | reverse complement strand
TGATGCACGACCATGGCGGCGTGCATTTTCAGGTCGGCAAAGTCTATCCCTATGCGCGCGACCATGATCCGCTGCATTGGGCGTTGCTGCGGACGATCAAGGCCGAGCTGGACCCCAAGGGTATTTTGAACCCGGGGGCACTGGGGCTTTAGGCGCGCGGGCGGGCGTTGCCCCAGTCTCACCCAATCCAATTTCGTCACCCTGAACTTGTTTCAGGGTCCATGGCGCTTCCGTTCTGCCATGGGCGGTGCTTGACCCGAAGTTTGACCATGGATGCTGAAACGCGTTCAGCATGACGAAGTTAGTGGGAAGTTCGCAAGGGTCCAGTTCGCCCCCCCCGCCTCCCTACGCCGTCAGCACCTCCAACGCCGCGCGTTCGGACGATTCGAGCGCACCCTCGACCCCGCGCGCGCCGGTGGCACAATGTTCGCCGGCAAAATGGACGCGGCCTGCGGGCGCGATCATCGCGCTGTGCAGGCCGCTGATTTGCCCCGGGCGGAAATAGGCCCAGGCGCCGGTTGAAAATTCCTCACGCCCCCAGCTGTGATAATGTGCCGCGCTGACCGCGCCGCGCGACGCCGGGCGCAGCGTCGCCAGCGTTTCAACGACCAGCGCCATCGCCGCGTCGGCGCCCATGCGGTCCCACCGCTGCGCCAGCTCACCGCGCCCCTGCACCAGCAGGCCGGTCACATCGCCGTCGCTGGCACCGAAATATTGCGGAAACATCGTCCCCATCTCGCTGTTCGTCCACATCGCCGGGCTGATCCCGTCGTCCTGCCAGAACGGGCGCTGGACGGTCAGGAAAATGTTGGTCAGCGGCTGATAGGGAATGGTCGCCACCGCCGCCGCCTGCGCGCCCGACAGACCGGGGGTGAACCATATCCGCCGGAGAGTCGCCAGCGGCAGCGCGCACACGACGCGCGCGGCGCGGTGGACCGACCCGTCGGCGCATTGCACGCTGGCCCCGCCCGCGCCGCTGTCCACCGCAACAACGCGCTGCCCCAGCCGCAGGTCGCCCTTGAGCAGGGCGCGCAGGCCGTGGATCAGATTGGCATTGCCGCCCTTGACCGCGAACGTCTGTGGTCCTGCGGCAATCTGGCCTTTGATAAAGCCGTCGATGAATTCCAGCATCAGCGCCGACACGTCCCATGCCGTGCTGCCATAGGCCGGGGCGCTGTCATAAGCGAAGCGGATCGCCGCGTCGGACAAGCCCTGGCCTTTCAGGAAATCCTGCACCGAAATGTCGAGCGGCGCAGCGTCGGGCGCGGTCCACTGCGTCCAGTCAGCCAGTGGATTATGCTGCGCCACCAGCCGCGACGTGATCTCGCCCGGCATCATCGCGCGCAGTGTTTCGGGAAAGGGGTTGAGCGGCGATGCCGCCCATTGGTCGCGCGGAACATGCTGGCCGCCGACAAACAGCGCCGATGGCGGCATAGCGCGCAGGCGCGGCGACAGATCGATCAGTTCGACCCCGGCGCGGCGCGCGGCGTCGATCCCCCGGCCATAGCCCGACCCCATCGAATTAAACCCCATTTCGGGATAGCCCGGCTGATTGGTCAGCGTATGGATGCGCCCCCCCGCGCGATCCCGCGCCTCCAGCACCATCACGCGCTGCCCCTGCTCCTCCAGCAACAGCGCGGCGTTGAGCCCCGAAATGCCCGCCCCCAGGATGATCGTGTCGAGCATCGCCGGCGCCGCACGCGCCTTGGCGGCCATCGGTGCGGCGGCGGTCAGTGTTGCTGCGGCGGCCCCCAGTCCGAATGCACGGCGCGTCAATATCATCGCGGCTTTCCTTTCGCCCAAAGCACAGCGACATTGCGCGCCCGCACCGAAAAGGGCAACAAGGTGACAACCCGTTTTTGAAAAAGGCATGTGATGCGAAATCCGGTAATCATCATGTTTGCGGCCGTCGTCGCCGCCCCGCTGCTCGCACAGGCGGCGCCCGCTCCGGCAAAGGGCGATGCGGCGCGCGGCGCCACGTTGTTCATCCAGTGCCGCGCGTGCCACACCGTGACCAAGGGCGGCGCCCACAACGTCGGGCCGAATCTGTGGGCGGTGACCGGCGCACCGGCGGCGGGCAAGACCGGCTATGCCTATTCCCCCGCGATGAAAGCGTCGGGGCTGACATGGGATGCGGCGACGCTTGACGCCTTTCTGGCGCGGCCAGTCGGCCAAGTGCCGGGCAACAAGATGGCATTCGGCGGGATGAGCAATCCACAAGCGCGCCGCGACCTGATCGCCTATCTCGCGACGCTGAAGGGCAAATAGCCGCATGGGGCTGCGCGCGCTCCTGTTTGCGATTGCGCTGATTCTGAGTGGCGCATCGCGCGCCGCCGAGGATGTAGCAAAACCCTATCTGACGCTGGCGCAACTGCGCGACATTTATGCCGACGGCCAGAGCCGCTACGCCGAAATCGGCGGCATGACCGTGCATTACAAGGACGAAGGCAAGCGCGGCGCGCCGGTGTTGCTGCTCGTTCACGGGTCGTCGAGCACGATGAAAACATGGGACGCAATGGTGCCGATGCTGCGCAGCAAATATCGCATCATTCGCTATGATATTCCGGGCATGGGTTTGTCGAGTGACGTCCCCGATGCCGCCGTCGCCGCGATCGCACCCGCCGATATTGCTGCAAATTTGCTGCAGCAATTGGGCATCGCCAAAGTCACGGTCATCGGTGTGTCGAGCGGCGGGACACTCGGCACATTTCTGGCCGCAAGTCACCCCGAACTGGTCGAACGGTTGATCATCTCGAACGCGCCGTCGGATCCCGTCGATACGTCGCACATGGTGCCGACGCCGGGCTGGGCCAGGGCGCAAGCAGACGCCAAGGCGCGCGGGTTTCAGGACGCGTTCTTCTGGGACCAGTTCCTGTCCTATTTTGCCGGCGACGGCCGCCGCATCGACGCCGCGACGCGCGCGCATTTCTATGATTTCGGACGTCGCGCCCCGCACAACAATGCCATCGCGATGATTGCCAAAGTCGCCGACGCGTCCAAAGCCCGCGCCGCGATGGCGGCGGTGAAGGCGCCGACGCTGTTGATCTGGGGCGGGCATGACGCGCTGCTCCCGCCCAGCGCGGGGCGGACCTTGCTCGGCTATCTGTCGGCAACCGACGTGTCGATTATCTATATGCCCGACGTCGGCCATTTCCCGCCGATCGAAACGCCCGAACGCTTTGCGAAGATTGCGACGGGCTGGATCGAGGCGGCCGCGCCATGAGCGTTCGCCGCGCCTATATAGACGGCCCATATGGCCAGTTGCACCTGCGCATCGCGGGCAATGGTGCGCCGCTGATCCTGCTCCACCAATCACCGCTGAGTGGCGGCCAGTTTGACGCCGTGCTCCCCGGGCTTGGCGCGCGCGGATTTTGTGCGGTTGCGCTCGACACCCCGGGCTATGGCGCGTCGGCGCTGCCCGGCGCGCCGGTCGGCATATCGGGCTATGCCGACGCGATTCCCGCCGTGCTGGCGGCGATGGCGTGGGACGCGGCGGACATCGTCGGACATCACACCGGCGCGATGATCGCCGCGCATTTCGCCGCGACCCGGCCGCACCATATGCGCAGGCTGATCCTGAACGGTGTGCCCTTGCTGACCGACGAAGACCGCGCCCATTTTGCGGGCTTCCGCTTTGATCCGTTGGAACCATTGGCCGACGGGAGCCATTTGCTGGCCGCATGGAACCAGCGCCTTGCCGCATCGCCGGGGTGGCGCGATCTGGGCGCGATGCACCGCTATGTCACCGACCTGCTCGCCAATCCCGTCCATTATGGCCGGGGGTTCAGCGCCGCCTTCGCGCATGACATGGCGCCCGACCTGGCGGCGATCACGGCGCCGACGATGATCCTGACCAACAGCGGCGAGGATTTGTTCGCGGCGTCACAGCGCGCGCACGCGCTGCGTCCCGACTTTGCCTTTGCCGCGCTGGACGGCGGCACCCACGACATCATCGACGAACAGCCCGGGCCGTGGACCCGGGCTGTCGTTGCTTTCTTGCGGGGTTAGAACTTCACGCTGGCCGTGACCCCCATGCGGCGTCCCTCACCCAGATAGATTTCGGGCACAACGAAGGCAAACGGCAAACCGCCACGCGGCTGGCTGATTGCATTCTGCGCATAGGCTTTGTCGAAGATATTGTTGCCCCACAGCGCGACGCTGAACCGATCATCCTGCACCGCCAGACGAAAGCTGGTCAGCGTCCGTTTGCCATAAGAGAAGGTGTTGATGATGTTCGCCCACGCCGGTCCCGTGTGATTGACATCGGCGCGCGCCGACAGCGTCCATTTCTCGCCGAGTGGGACATCGATTGTCGCGTGCACATTCCACTGCCATTCAACCGACCGGGCGGGCCGGTTGCCCTCGATCGACGGCACCGCGCGCACCGCTCCGCTGGGCGTTGTCACGACAATCACCGGCGGGCATCCCGGTGCAGCGGTCGCCGCCGTGCCGGTGCCGACAACGCACTGCGT
>JBEGPL010000296.1:0-7225 GCA_041181445.1 Pseudomonadota bacterium | reverse complement strand
CACAGCCCGAACGACATGCCCAGCGCGTTCACACGCGCCGCGAGCGGACCAAGGCCTTCAGGGTATTTACCCTTGTCAGCCCACCAGTCGCCCAGCGCCGCGCGGTCGCTGTGTCGTCCGTGGAACCAGCCGTCGTCGAGCACAAAGCGTTCAATGCCAAGGTCGGCGGCGGCGCTGGCGAGGTCCATCAGCGCCGATTCATTGTGATCGAAGTAGAACCCTTCCCAAGTGTTGATATGCACCGGACGCGGCGCCATCGCGCCGCCGGGCCAATCGACGCGTGCGCGGATGGCGCGGTGGAAATTCCACGCGGCGCCGTTCGCGCCATCGGCGGCACAGGTGACCAGCATGTCCGGCGTGTCCAGCGTCTCGCCGGGCGCCAATCGCACTTCGCCAGGGGTCAGGCCCTCGCCCATTTGCCATTGCCAACGGCCATCATCGACCCATTCGATCTGTTGGACATGATTGCCCGACCAGCCGAGTTGCGCGCCGTAAACGGTGCCGTCGGCGCATGTGACCAGCGCGCCGGGGACGCATTCATGCGACGTTAGTCCGCGCCGGTTCTCGCGCCGCCATGTGCTGTGCGTCAGCGCATCGTCGATGGGCACGAACTCATTGTTGTGCCGCCCGCCATAGGACCGCACCGACGCCGCGTCAGGCGGCAACGGCACCGTTCCGGCGGCCAGCCATTGCACGTCCAGCACCGCATCGCCCCGGTTGGTCAGCGCCGTGCACAGCGTCATCACATCGGTCGCGGGGTCCAGACAGATGTGGATGGCGACGGCGATACGGGCGACGTCGTCAGTCATATGAAACGTCACCCGCGACGCATCATCCTGTTCGACGCGGCAGACGGTGATCGCGTGCGCCCAGTCGCGCCCGCCGCGATGTGCCCGCAGCGCCGGTTCGCCAAACCAGCCCAGCCCAAGCCCCGCAAACAGCGACAGCGGCTGATCAAAATGCAGTGCAAATGTCGGTTCGGGGCGCAGGCTGCGCAGCGCGGCGTCGGGCAGAGTCGCATCGGGCAAACGCGGTCCCCAATAACGCCACAAGGGCGCTTCGGTGTCGGACACTTCCCAGATGGCGGTGCAGGCGGGGCTGTTCAGCGTGACATAGCGGCTCATGCCGCCAGTTCATCGTCCCGCACGCGCAAAACTGCAAGCGCCGCGCAAAAAAGCAGCACCCCGGCCAGCATCAGCGCATGGCGCGCGTCGCCGCCCAGCCAAGGCTCATAATAGAGCGGAAAGGTCAGCGCGGCGAGCAACATCGGGATGACGATCATCATATTGAAAATCCCCATATAGACACCGGTGCGGTGCGGCGGGATGCACCCGGCCAGCATCACATAAGGCGTGCCCATGATACTGCCCCAGCAGATGCCGACGCCAATCGCCGCACCCAGCAACCCCGGCATCGCATCCATGTGCGGGATCAGCAGCATGGCGATGCCGCCCGCGACCAGCGCCGCCGCGTGCACTTTGCGCGGGCCGACCTTGCGCACCAACGGCATCATGCCCAGCGCCGCGAAAAAGGCGACGCCATTATACCAGCTTGCCATCGTGCCATTGGTAATCACCGCACTGCGGAAACCATCACTCACCGCTTCGGTGGTGCCGAACATCGACCGCGCGATCGAATAGGTCACATAGGTCCAGTAAATCGCCATCGCATACCATTGGAACAACATCATCACGCCCAGCTTGCGCATCGGCACAGGCATGTCGGCAATGGCGTGGCCAATTTCACCCAGCGTCGCCGCCACCGTCTTGGGCGCAGCGGCAATCCGCGCCTGTTGCGCGTCGGACAGCGGCAGTTCGGGCACGCGCATGATCGACCAGAGCACCGTCGACAGCGACAGCATCGCGCCAATCGCGAACACGATATAGACTGTGTCGGGGATGTTGTTCGCGCCGACCGCATCCTTGTTGATGCCGAAAAAGCCGACGAGCAGCGCGGGCGTGCCGAGCGCGAGGCTCTGCGCCAACCCGGTAAACGCGCTTTGCGTCAGAAAGCCCAACCGGTGCTGATCCTCCGCCAGCCGGTCGGACACATAGGCGCGGTACGGCTCCATCGTGATATTGTTGCCCGCGTCCAGCACCCACAACAGGCTGGCCGCCATCAGGATCGACGAGCTGAGCGGCATGAAGATGAGGCCAATCGTGCACAGGAGTGCGCCCATGACGAAATAGGGCGTGCGCCGCCCCCAGCGCGAATTTGTCCGGTCACTCATCGCGCCGATGATCGGCTGGATGATCAGCCCGGTCATCGGCCCGGCAAGGCTGAGGAACAGCAATTTCGATTCTTCGGCGCCCAGAAAGGAATAGATCGGCCCCATATTGCCCTGTTGCAGGCCGAAACTGAATTGCAGGCCGAAAAAGCCGAGGTTCATTTCCATGATGCGAAGCAAGGACAGGCGCGGCTTGCTGACGCTCGCGCTGTCCGCTGTGCCGATTACCGCTGATCCGATGGCCATTGCGCCTGTCCCCCACGCTGGCGCATCTGACGCGCGCCGCTCAGCCGCATGGTAGAGCGTCATCGGCGAAAGGCACCAATCGATTGCATCTAACAGACCACTTCGTCGACTTCAAATATCGGGTGGTGACAGCGGCGGCGCAGCTACCTATGCCTGCGGCCAGCCTGCACCGTTCCCATTGTTCCGGAGTTGCCATGCGTATCATGTTCTCGGCCGCCGTCGCGTTTTCGCTGCTTGCCGTTGGCGGGTGCAAGCCGGGAGCCGGCGCACCCGAACAAATCGTCGCGCCGGTTCTGACCAGCAAAGAAGCCAGCGACGAGTTCACTTTTGCCCGTCCGCAGGAAGCACGGGTAACCCATGTCTCGCTCGACCTGAACCTCGATTTCGCCGCAAAAGAAGTGGCCGGGACCGCCGCGCTGGACGTTGAAGCTGCAAAGGACGCCAAGGAGATCATCCTCGATTCCGATGGACTGCGGATTGCGCAGGTCACCGACAGCGCCGGAAACGCGCTGAAATGGCAGATCGGCGCGCGAGTCGAAGACAAGGGCGAACCGCTCACCATTCAGCTCCCCGCCGTGGCAGCAGCCCAAGGCGTGCGCAAAATTGTTATCACATATAAGTCCGCGCCCGACGCCGAAGCGCTGCAATGGCTCGCGCCCGAACAGACGGCTGGCGGCAAGCATCCCTATCTGTTCAGCCAGGGTCAGGCGATCCTCAACCGGTCATGGATTCCGACGCAGGATTCGCCGGGGATTCGTCAAAGCTGGGACGCCCGCATCACCGCGCCTGCCGCGCTGAATGTCGTGATGAGCGGCATTGTCGAGGGCAAGGCGCAGCCTGTTGGGGACGACCGCCACCGTTTCGCCTTTCGCATGGACAAGCCCGTCGCGCCCTATCTGATCGCCATTGCCGCCGGGAACATCGAATTTCAAGAGCTCGGCCCGCGCACCGGCGTTTGGACCGAACCCGAAACGATGAAGGCCGCCGCCGCCGAACTGGCCGATACCGAGGCGATGGTCACCGCCGCCGAAGGGCTTTACGGCGACTATCGCTGGGGCCGTTATGACGTGATCGTCCTGCCGCCCTCCTTTCCCTATGGCGGGATGGAAAACCCGGTGATGACGTTCCTGACCCCCACCTTTATTGCGGGCGACCGCAGCCTGACCGGGCTGGTCGCGCACGAACTGGCGCACAGCTGGTCGGGCAATCTGGTGACCTATGCCAGCTGGCGCGACGGCTGGCTCAACGAAGGCGTGACATCCTATATCGAAAGCCGCATCAGCGAAGTTGTCTTTGGCGAAAAGCGCGCCGCGCAGGAACGCGCGCTGGCCTTTGCCGGGGTCGAAAAGGCGATTGCCGAAAAGGGCGCGACGTCGCCGCTGACCGCGCTGCGCACGCCCGATGGCACCAGCCCGTTCGACACCGAAACCGCGGTGACATATGACAAGGGCGCGCTGTTCCTGCACAGCGTTGAAAAGATCGCCGGGCGCAAACGGTTCGATGCGTGGCTGCAAAGCTGGTTCGATGCCCATGCGTTTCAGCCCGCAACGTCGGAAATGTTCCTGGCGGATATGCGCAAAAACCTGGTCAAGGGCGATGCGAAGCTCGAAGCCGCGCTGATGCTCGATGACTGGGTCTATGCCCCCGGCCTTCCCGCCAATGCGCTCCGCCCCGACCCCGCCGCCTTTGCCGCGGTCGACGCGGCGGTGGTGCGCTATGCCGCCGACGGCACGATCCCGCAGCGCGAATGGGCAAGCTGGTCCAACGCAGAACGGATGCGGTTCATGCAGGAAATGCCCGAAAAGCGGAGCAGCGCGCAGCTTGCCGCGCTCGACAGCGGGCTCGGCCTTTCGGGGACGGGCAACAGCGAGATCCGCTTCCTCTGGCTCAAACTGGCGCTCGGCAACCGTTATGATCCGGCAGTGCCGCAGGCCGAGGCGTTCCTGAGCCGGGTGGGCCGCAACCGCATGGTCACCCCGCTTTATCAGGTTATGCGCGAACAGGGGGCGTGGGGCATGGCGATTGCCGGGCCGCTGTATCAGCGCAACCGGGCGGGATACCACGCCTTTACGCGCGGGAATGTCGACAAAGAGATGGGCGTCAAGGATTAGGATCGAGCGCTGATGCGAGGCGCCGAAGCCGCACGCGGCCCCGGCCCTCCCGATCAGGACGATTTGGGATCAGGTCAGAACTTATACCCGACCTCAACCCCCATCAAACGGCGTGCGCCGGGCGAGATGAACGACCCGCCAAATTCGATCGCCGGGATCGCTTCGTTGATATATTTGCGGTCGAGCAGATTGTCGGCAAACGCGGTGACTGTCCAATTGTCGCCTTCCAGCCCGACGCGCAGGTTGAGCACGCCGAACGCATCGCGCTTGGCCGCGCCATAGCCGCCGTTGCCGACAACCGGTGGCGCCGCGAACAGCGAGACCGGCAGCAACGCGCTGAACACCGTCGGCACATTCTGGTCCTGAACCGTGTGGAACCATGTGTCGCCGGTGATGCGGTAATCGGCGCGTAGCACCAGATCCATCGCATTGTTCAGCGGCGCGTCGATCTGCGTCCCCAGGTTGATCGTGTAATCCGCCGTATAGGGCGATTTATTGCCGACCGTGTTAAGCCGCGAGCTGTTCTTCTTGATCTCGCTGTCGGTCAGGTTGACCGATCCGAACACTTTCCAGCCGTCGACAATGCGCGCGGTGGTGTTGACCTCGACGCCCTTCACATCGACGCGGTCGATGTTGGAAACGACGCGCAGCAGACCGAATGACCCGACGAAAAATTCAAAGAATTGCATGTCGGTGATGCGGGTGTAATAGCCCGCGACGTCAAACGTGATGCGGTTGTCGAACAGCGACCCCTTGATCCCCGCCTCGAACGCGCTCGACTTTTCCTTGCGGAAATTGTCGTTGATCGCGACGTCGGTGTCGATGGTGCCGAACGCCCCGGTCGTGTTGTTGAAAAACTGGTTGATCGTCGCCGACGCGCCCTGATTGTTGAACCCGCCCGATTTGAACCCGATGCCCCAGTTGGCATAGATGTTGGTATTCGACGAAGGTTGATAACTCAGGCTGATCTTGGGCTGCAATTGTTTGAACGTCGCCGACTTGTCGGGAATGGCGCCGGTTGCGGGCAGGCCGGGGTTGATTTTGGCCCCGGTGATCGGGTCAAACACATTGGGCACGCGGTTCGACACGCTGCGATCTTCGACATCGTAACGCAGCGCGACGCCAATCTTGAACTGATCCGACACGGCATAATCGGCCGACCCGAACGCGGCATAGACATTGGTGTTGAACGCGTCCGAATAAAGCTGCGACGTCGGGTTGGCCGTGCCCGGCGCGTTATAGAGATTCTTGATCAGCCCCTGCCCGAGGTCAGCGCCCAGGCTGACCCCGACCGAGCGGTCGATGTGCAGGCCATAAATGCCCAATTGCCAGTCAATTGCGCCGTCGCCATTCGACGCCAGCCGGATTTCGCCGCTGATGTCCTTCTGGTTGCGGACCTGATATTGGGTGCCGTCGCACGTCGTCGGGCTATAGGGTCCGAACGTCGATCCCGAAAAGTTGAAAATGAACGGGATCGGGATGGTGCCGATCACGCCCGGCGGATTGACCGGAAATCCGGTGTTCGCGGCGGTCGAGGCAAAGCAGGCGTTCTGCACGGCGGTGTTCGTCGGATTGGCGGGGGCGCCGAACGCCGGCGAAATGTAGCGCGCGAAATCAGCCGACGTGCCATCGGCGGACAGGTCCTGTTTCACATCCGAATAAAGCGCCCATGCGGTCAGTTTGGTCGACCCGAAATCATGTTCGATCTTGGCCGACGCGTCGAACGACGTCTGGTCATTGGTCGGGCGGATGTTGCCATAGTAACGGAACGGGTGAACATCGACATCTTCGTTGAATGCGCCGCCGAGCAGCGGCAGGTGGAACGCCGCGTTGAAATTGATCGACGCGCCCGACAGGTCGGCATAGCGCGCCTTCACATCAATTTCGGTATCGTCGCCGAGCGACGCCACGAACCGTCCGTCGATCGCCCATGTTTTCTGGTCATCGACAACTTTGCGATTGAGGAAAATGTTGCGGTAAAAGCCGTCGGTCGTCCGGTAATAGCCCGACAGCAACAGCCCCGCCCCGTCGCCAACTGGCGTCGCGACATATGCGGTAACTTCGGCGGTCTTTTCGTTGGCGTAGCTCGCCTTGATTGCGCCTTCCAGCGTGTCGCCGGGTTTCGCCGTGGTGATGTTGATCGCCCCCGCCGCCGCGTTGCGGCCATAGATGGCGCCCTGAGGCCCTTTCAGGATTTCGATCTGGCGCAGTGTCCCCTGCCCTTGGTTGAGCTGCGCCGTGTTTGTTTTCAATATGCCATCGACGACCAGCGCGACCGAACTTTCGGCGTCGCGCGCGCCATTGATGCCGCGAATGTTGATCTGGGTGTCGCCGGCCTCGGCCGTGCCGGTGACGATGGTGACGCCGGGGGTCAGCTGGGCAAAAGCCTCGGCATTGGTCGCGCCGGTCTTTTCCAGCGCATCGGTCCCCAGGACCGACACCGACGCGGGCACGTCGACCAGCCGTTCATTCTGCCGCCGCGCGGTGACGATGATGTCAGCCTCGCCATCCGATGCGCCATCGTCGGCGCTTTGGGCATAGGTCGGCGCGGCCGCAAAAGCCGAAGCGGCGATGGTGCCGAGCAAAATTGTCTTGGTGATGCGCATTGTGGGACTCCCTGTCTGTGTCACCTGGATCATGA
>JBEGPL010000295.1:0-7456 GCA_041181445.1 Pseudomonadota bacterium | reverse complement strand
CACGACCGTCGCGGTCGCGCTCTTCGCACCAGGACCGATTTCCGCAATAATGTTACCCTTAATGAGTACATTTGTCGGCGTCGAAAGCGTTTGACTTGATCCGTCCAATACCCTGACATTTTTGAACAGTGTTTCCGGGTCTGCAGTTGTCGTTTGTGCTACTGCGGCCACGATCGTGAAAGCCGCCGCACCAATCAATGCTAATAGCCTTGGTTTCATGCGCGCGCCTCCCTGCAGCAATTTTTCGGCGACGAGACAAAATTTCAATCTCGAATTTCACTGCAGTTTGCACAGCAAACACCACCTCACCGAAGTAACTTGATGCTGCGAAGAAAATATAGCCCCTCAATGACCCACATTGGGTCGCGCTTTGGTATTATGACTGTTTATGAAAAGCTTGCGATCAGATCAATTATGGGCTGTTGGCTCACTTTGATCGCACCCCCCGCCGGCCGGTCAAGGTCAAGAATTGTGACCAGCGACAGCGTCAGAAGCATGAACAGGATTCGGCTGGCCAAGCGCTGCCGTGCACCGGAATCCGCCTGCACATAGCCCATCAAAAAGGCTGAGATCAGCGCATAGCCGAGGAGCAAAAAGAGGACGCTGGGCGGCACGCGCGCCAAATTGGCGGCCTCACGCGCGCTCCCGATATCGATCACGTCGTTCATGCTCGCGATCAAGGACGGGCCGAGGGGAGCAGACGATATGTTTTGAGAGGCATTGACACCTGCCACGGCTATCTCGGCGCGCAGTGCAGCCGACTTGGCTGCAATGACAGCCTTTTTGTCAAAGGTCGCGTTGCCATAAGCAAGCCGGTTTTCGGCATAGATTTCAAGCTGCTCGCGCAGCGCTGTCCGCCCCGGTTCGTTGGCAAACGCCGTCCGGATATGCGCCGTACCGATCGCGTTGGCCTCCTGAACGACCAGGTCGCGGCGCGCTTCATATCGATCAAGAGCCATGCCGAAGGTGAACGCGACAAGCAGTCCCAGCAATGCGAACGCGCTGCTCACGACATAATCAAGTCCGTCCCGGTCCGGCGCGACCGGTTTCAGCCGTTCCTGCAACCTTTTCGTGACGATTGCGCCGGCATATTCACAGGCGACCAAGCCAATGAAAATGGCAAAAATGAGGACCCAGAGCGGTTGGTGCGTGACTATATCATCAAATATCATCATGATCCCCGATGCAATATTATTAGACATTTTTCAAGATATGCGACATGTGAGCCTTGTCGCGCGAATTTATCAATCTTATCGGCAATTTATGGGCTTTTAGTAATACTGATAACAAGACATCATTACATTATTGTTATTTAACTATATTGATAAATAGGTTCGAGATTGCCCGATGCCCGCGAAAAATGACAGCAAATTCGTCGCCCAGGTTGATGACAAGCAATTCTACGAGACCGCGCGATTGGCGGGCTACCAGTTGGCGAACAGCTTTGTGCGCCAGCACATGATATTGTCCAACGCCCTCAAAATGAAACCGGCCAAGATGTTGGTTTTCATGACCATTGTTACCGCGACCGTTCAGAAATTCATGCGGCAGCATGACTTTCCGACCGAACTGGCGGGCACCCAGGCGCTCGCGCGCGAACACATCGGCTATATTTCGCGCCGCGCCACCGCCGAAGCTACCGGATTGCCGCGCGAAACAGTGCGGCGCGCGATTATCGATCTGGACGCTGACGGCATGCTGGTTTTCGGGCCGCGGGGGTCGGTCGCAAACAAGGGCCAGATTTTGGCGCGGCCAGAGGTCGTTGAGGGGTTGCGCCTGCTGACCCATGAGGCGTCCGCAACCGCAACAAAACTCGTCAATCTGGACATCCTCCAGTTTTTCAGCGCGGCCGGCTAAGGCGGGCAGATTTCCCGGCAAGGTCGATATCCGCATTTCAACCGAAAGCCCCGGCACCCGCAGCACCATGAATCGCGCTGGTGTTGGAGGCCCGAGCCGGAATCGAACCGGCGTGCAAGGATTTGCAGTCCTCTGCGTCACCACTCCGCCATCGGGCCCCGATGCGTGCGGGCGTGCGGTGACGCCCGGCGGTGCAAGGGTTGCGCCAATGCGGCGGCGGCGGCGACTTGTCAAGGACCGGCGGTGCGCGTGCGCCGATGGGCGGGCGCCGGTGGGCGAGCCGGTGGGAGGTCGGCCCGCTGTCCACCCTCCGGTCATGCATCGCCAAGGCTTGGCGCGGCGCACGCAAGCGGCTAAGGCGCTTGCGCGTCGGGTTTTTGCGTAATGATGCAAAGTTGCTGTATTATGATTGCAATACAGCAGCGATCCCGCTAGACAAACCCATCCGTGTGGCACCGCCGAGGTCCGCACCCCAGGCCGAGAATGAAGCGATGACCGTCCCTGCCCCCGCCGCCATTGCCCTGCGCGACGCCGAATTTGCCGACATGCGCGCAGCGATGGTCGATTGCCAGCTGCGGCCGTGCGACATCGTCGAGCCGCGTCTGGTGGCAGCTTTTTCCCGCGTCCCGCGCGAAGCCTTTGTCCCCGCGGCGCGGCAAGCGATGGCCTATGCCGACCGCGCCATCCCGCTGGGCGGCGGCCGCGTGCTCAGTGCGCCGCTGGTGACCGCGCGGTTGATCGACGCCGCCGCCGTCCGGGCAGGCGACAAGGTGATGCTGATCGGTTCCGCGAGTGGCTATGCAGCGGCAATTCTGGCCGCGCTGGGCGCGGTTGTCACGGCGCTCGACGTGTCGGATGATCTGACCGCCATGGCGCGTGCCGCGCTGAGCGGCACCGCGGACATCACGCTGGTCAACGGCGCGTTGGCCGATGGCTGTGCGGCGCGTGCGCCCTATGACGCGATCATCATCGACGGCGCGATCGCCGAACTGCCCGATGCTTTGGCGGCACAACTGCGCAGCGGCGGACGATTGGTGGCGGCGCGCCGCGAGGGCCCGGTGGCGCGGCTGGTGCGCGGCGTCAAGGTCGGCGACAGCGTGACCCTGCATGCCTTTGCCGACATGGACGCCGCCGACCTGCCCGGCTTTGAACGCCCCGCCGTCTTTCAGTTTTGACCCCTTACCTCCCCCCCAAATGAAAATATGGAACAGGCACGACACATGGCCAAGAAAATGAACCGCCGCCGCCCGGGCCGCACCCTGTTGCTCGCCGCCGCCACCGCGCTGGTGTTGCCGATGCCCGCCATGGCCGAAACACTGCAGGGCGCGCTGAGCAAGGCGTATGAGAACAACCCGTCGCTCACCGCCGCGCGCGCGGGCCAGCGGGCGATCGACGAAAATGTGCCGATCAGCCAGGCCGACGGGCTGCCATCGGCCAGCCTGGCCAGCGAATATGACGAATTTCTGAAACAACGCGGTCCGGTCGGCACCGATCGGCGGCTGTTCGCGAACACGCGGATCAGCGTCCCGCTCTATCGCGGCGGCACCGTGCGCAACAGCGTGCGCGCCGCAAAGGAGCGCGTCGAGGCCGGGCAGGCCGACCTGCGGTCGTTTGAGGCGAACATCTTCTCGCAAGTTGTTGCCGCCTATATGAACGTCATTCGCGATCAGGCGATTGTCGCGCTCAACCGGAGCAATGTCGGGCGGCTGGCGACCAATCTGGAGGCCGCGCGTGACCGGTTCGAAATCGGCGACCTGACGCGCACCGACGTCGCCCAGTCCGAGGCGCGGCTGGCGCTGGCGCAAAGCCAGATGCGCAGCGTCGAGGCCAATCTGATCCGCAGCCGCGAAGACTATATCCGGCTGGTCGGCGATGCCCCCGCTGATCTGGAATCGCCGCCATTGCTGCCCGGTCTGCCCGCGTCCGACGAGGACGCGGTCGCGGTCGCGCTGAACAACAACCCCGACCTGGAGGCCGCCGGGCGCGACGTTGCCGCGTCGCGTTTTGACATCAGCGCCGCCAAAGGATCGCGGATGCCGCAATTGTCGGCCACCGCCGACGGCACTTATAATGACTATCTGGGCACCGTGCCGGGCGGCGTCATCGCCAATTCGTCGACCAGCGCCACCGCCGGTCTGTCGCTAACCATCCCGCTGTTCCAGGGCGGGCGTCCCGCCGCACGCATCCGTCAGGCACAGGCCCGCAGCAGTCAGGCGATCGAACTGATGGTCGCGACCGAACGCAGCGTCATTTCACAGACGCGCGCGTCCTATGCCAGCTGGACCGCGTCGCAACAGGTGATCGCCGCGACCAAACAGGCGGTCGCCGCCAACGCGCTGTCGCTGGAAGGCGTGCGCGCCGAAAACAGCGTCGGCACCCGCTCGATCCTCGACATATTGAACGCCGAACAGGAATTGCTCGACACGCAGGTCCGGCTCGTGTCGGCCGAGCGCGACGCCTATGTCGCCGCCTTTACCCTGCTCGCGGCCATGGGCAAGGCCGAAGCCCGCGATCTGGGGCTCGAAGGCGGGACGCTCTATGACCCCGCGACCAATTATGAGCGCGTCCGCAATCAGGTCTGGGACTGGTCCGACGACCCGGTCCCGCAGCAACAGGCGACGTCGACGCGCGGCGTGCCCGCCGCCGATGCGGTCGCCCCCGATATGGCGAGTCCCGTTACGGGACAATAACGCTTGGCAAAGGTCCGATTTGCGGCCTAAAAGGTGCCCCGGCGCGCTACAGGGAGCCGTCAAAAGGGGCGAAATATGGGTGACATGAGCCGCGAACCATCGATGGAAGACATTCTGTCGTCGATCCGCCGCGTCATCGCGCGCGAGGATGCGGTGGGCGACACGCCCGTACCGCGCAGCGCCACGCGTCCCGCACCTGCCGCAGAGACGGTCGACGAGCTTGACGACGATCATGGCATTTTGGAGCTTGGCGACGCCGAGACCGGCGACGCGCCGATCGCGGTCGGACTGGCCGTCGACGACGGCGCCGACGGTGATGTTGCGGCCGACGCCGCCGCCGAACTCGTGTCCGAACAGAGCGCTGTGGCTGCGCGCCAATCGCTCGACGCGCTGACCGCCGTGATCACCCCGGCGGTGATGACAACCGCAATGGATGGCGCGGCCCCGGGCGGCGGCACCACGGTCGACGCGCTGGTGCGCGAAGCGCTGCGCCCGATGCTCAAACAATGGCTCGACGCCAATTTGCCCGAAATGGTCGAATCAATGGTCGCGCGCGAAATTGCCCGGATCACGGGAAAGCGTTTCTAACTTTCCGTCCAATGTTCAAGCAGATGCCGCGCGATGGCCAGCGTCGGCGGCGCCATGAACGGCGCACCCGCTTCACCCGCGAGCGCCGCGCGCACCTCATCCTTGCCGACCCACATCGCAGCTTCCAACTCGGCCAGATCGAGCGTCAACGCGTCGTCGTCGGCGTCCGCCATGCACCCGATCATCAATGACGAGGGAAAAGGCCACGGCTGGCTGGCGACGTAGCGCACATTGGTCACGCGGATGCCGGCCTCTTCAAACAATTCGCGCGCCACCGATTCTTCGAGCGATTCGCCCGGTTCGACAAAGCCCGCCAGCGCCGAATAGAAATGCGCGGGAAATTGCGGCTGGCGCGCGACGAGCACCTTGCCGCGAAATTCCGCCAGCATGATGACGACAGGGTCGACGCGCGGGAAATGTTCGGCATCGCACCCGCCGCAGCGCCGCGCCCAGCCGCCTTTGTCGATCACCGTCGCCGCGCCGCACACCGCACAGTGCCGGTGGCGCGCATGCCAGTCGATCAGGCTGCGGGCGCCGCCATAAAGCGCCGCGTCGGTCACCGACAGCATCGGCAGCAGCCGCATCACCGTGCGCGAACGCGCGTCAATGCGCACGTCCGCGGTCGGCACCGCGACAAAACATGGCGCGCCGCCGTCCCGTTCATCCAGCCCCAGAAAGATCAGGTCGAGCCCGTCGGGTGCCAGCGCCAGCGGCGTCCAGCTGAGCCCGTCCGCGCCGGGGACCGGGTCGATCCCCGCCATTTGGAGCAACCGCGCGCGCGGGTCGGCCATCGCCGCCGCCCGCTGCGCCGGGTCGCTCCGTACCGGATCAGCGCGGTCGATGCGGTTGCCGGTAAAACCGAGCGGGCGCGCCAACGCGCCGCCGTCAGCCGCCATGCCCGCCCGCGAGGTCGGCATAGACGGATTTGGGAAATTCGCGGTGGAACGGCACCGATTCGGACGGGATTACCTGAATATAACCGCCGATGCGCAGCCCGCGTTTGCGGTCGACGGCGCCGGTGGTCCCCGCCGCGCCGGCCCAGCCATAGACGCCCTCGCCGGTCGCCGAGCTGGCCAGCGAAACGCGCCCGCCCGCGCCAAAGCCTTCACCCGCGACGAATGTGCCGCTGGTGTCGGCGCCTTCGGGCAGCAGGTTCGACATGCCGAGCCGCGCGACGTCCGCGTCCATGATGCGGACATCGCCGAGCGCGCCTTCGCCCAGCAGCATGGCCAAAAAGCGGTCATAATCGCGCGCCGAACTGACCAGCCCGGCACCGCCAAACGGAAACTCGGGCTTTTTCAGGTAAATCGACGTTGCCCCCGGATCGACCGGGAACAGGCTGCCGCCCAGCGGCGTGTAATTTGTGGTCAGCCGCGCGACTTCACTGCCGGGCACGGTGAACCATGTGCTGGTCATGCCGAGCGGATCAAAAATGCGCTGTTGCAGGAAATCATCGAACGCCATGCCCGTTGCGACCTCGATCACCCGACCGAGCAGGTCGATCGCGACCGAATAGCTCCACCGTGTGCCCGGTTCATACACCAAAGGCAGCGTCGCCAGCCGGTCGGCAAATTCGGCGAGTGACGGGGCGGCATTGCTCGGGGGGATGCCCGGCAATTGCAGCGCAGTCACCTTGCCGGGCAAAATCCCCTTTTCCTCATAAGCGGTCTTAAGCGGACCTTTTTGCATGATATTATAGCCCAGCCCCGCCGTATGGGTCAGCAAGTGGCGGACGGTGATCTGCGTCTTGGCTTCGCGCACATCGTCAATCGCGCCGTCGGGCACATTTTGCACCGTCATCTTCGCAAAGGCAGGCAACAGGTCGGCAATTGGCTGGTCGAGTTTCAGTTTGCCTTCGCCGATCAAAATCATCACCGCCATGCCGGTGATCGGCTTAGTCTGTGAATAGAGCCGCCACAATGAATCGCCATCGACGGGCGTTTTGCTGTTCAGCGCGATATTGCCGCGTCCGATGATCTCCAGCGGTCCCGTCCCGCGCCCAATCGCGCCCAGCGCCCCTGCCAGCTTCTTGTCGGTCATCACCGTTTGCAGATAGCTGGTCACGGCGGGCCAATGCGCTTCGGCATCGGCGCTGCTGGTCAGCGCCCAGCCGGGCCGCGCGAACAGCGCCGCCGTTGCGCCCAGGCCGATTCCGGCAATCATCTGGCGGCGGGATAGTGCGGCGTCGAACATCATTCATTCTCCCTGACGGCTCTGGCGGCCTTGGCATAGAGCGAGGGCAGGCCCGCGTCGCCCAAGCGATCCAGCGGCCACCATTCCCCGCCTGCTGCGGCTTCGCAAGCGCTAATTGCCGCGCCGCG
>JBEGPL010000294.1:0-3418 GCA_041181445.1 Pseudomonadota bacterium | reverse complement strand
GCGGGCGCGCACCAGTCGGCGGCGGGGACCATAATGACCGGCACATCGCCCAATGCCGAAAACCGGTCGGCGGTCAGATTATCGATCAGCTCCATCGCGCCAGCCTATGCCGTTGCTTCCGCGCGCGCAACGACGGCACGGCCCTGTCCGTCGCCACGACCCGCCAAGAATCAACTATCGCCGGGGCGCGCATCGCGATAACGACGGCCGATGCTGAGTGTTGAAACCGAAATTGCGGGCGGGCCGTGGCCCGACGCCGCCGCATGGGACAGCCGCGCCGCCGCCGCCGTTGCCGCCGCGCTGGTGCTGACCCCGCACGCCGAACTGGTCGATGCCGCGCCGCTGGTCGAGGTGTCGGTGCGCCTGTCCGACGATGCCGAGGTGCAGGCGCTGAACCGCGACTATCGCGGCAAGGATGCGCCGACCAACGTGCTGTCTTTCCCCCAGATTCAGGCCGATCTGATCGATTATATGGCGAACAGCGATGACGGCGAAATCTTGCTGGGCGACATTGTCCTGGCGTATGCAACCTGCGCACGCGAAGCAGCGGACAAGGGCATTTCGCTGACCGATCATGCCGTCCATCTGATCGTCCACGGTGCGCTCCACCTGGTCGGATACGACCATGGCGACGAGGTGTCGGCGCTGCATATGGAGGCGCTGGAGGTAAAAGCGCTTGCATCGCTGGGCATCGGCAATCCATATGAGCGTGGCGAACCCGCCACATGACGCATATGCGTGAGGATGATCAACAGCGGCAATGCCCGACGACCAAAGTAGCAGCAGCCGACCGGACGAGGACAGTAGCCGCCCGATCTGGCAGGGATTGAAAAACATGCTGTTCGGCGCGCACAGCGAACCCAGCGTGCGCGAACAAATCGAAGATGTGATCGACGACGGCGGCGCCAGCGACCTTTCGGCGCTGGAGCGCAAGATGCTGCGCAACTTGCTGCATTTCGGGGAAAAGCGCGTCGATGACGTCGCCGTGCCGCGCGCCGACATCATCGCGATTCCCGAAAGCGCCAGCTTTGCCGACATCGTCGCCGCCTTTGCCGACGCCGGGCACAGCCGCCTGCCGGTTTATCGCGACAGTTTGGACGCCATTATCGGCATGATCCATGTGAAGGATGTGTTCGCGATTCTGGCGGCGGGGCAGGGCGACGCCACGCTGGATTCGCTGATGCGCCAGCCGCGCTATGTGCCGCAATCGATGGGCGTGCTCGACCTGCTGGCTGACATGCGCGCGTCGCGCACCCATCTGGCCATCGTTATCGACGAATATAGCGGCACCGACGGTCTGGTGACGATCGAGGATCTGGTCGAGGAAATCGTCGGCGATATCGAAGACGAGCATGACGACGAGCCGCTGCCGCAATTCATCGCGCGCGGCGATGGCGTGTGGGAGGCCGACGCCCGCGCCGAACTGGACGATGTCGGCGAAACCATCGACGCGCGGCTGGCGGAGATTGACGAGGATGTCGACACGCTGGGCGGGCTGGCGGTGGTGCTGGCCGGACAGGTGCCGCCGGTTGGCACGCGCATCAACCACCCCAGCGGATGGTGTATCGAAGTCGTCGACGGTGACGAACGCCGCGTCAACCGTGTGCTGCTGCATCCGCCAATCATGATCGAAAGCGATGCGGTCGTGTGACCGCGCGTGCGGGGCCGCCGCGCCGGTTTCAAGATTCATTTTGCCTTTGGCGGCAGCTTGGGCTTTACCGCGAGCGATGAACGTATCGGGACTTCGGATCGCGCTGTTCAGCGGCAATTATAATTATGTCCGCGACGGTGCCAATCAGGCGCTGAACCGTCTGGTCGCCAGCATGCTGGAGCATGGCGCGGCGATGCGCGTCTATGCGCCGACCACCGACACGCCGGCGTTTGCGCCAACGGGTGACCTGGTCAGCGTGCCGTCGCGGCCGTTGCCGCTGGGGCGCGGCGAATATCAGATGGCGCTGGGGCTGGGCGCGGCGATCAAGGCCGATCTCGCGGCGTTCGCGCCCAATCTGGTCCATGTCTCCGCGCCTGATTTTCTGGGGCATCGCGCGCTTCGATGGGCGCGCAGTCAAGGCCTGCCGGTGATCGCGTCGTTCCACACGCGGTTTGAAACCTATCCGCGCTATTATGGGCTGGGCTTTGCCGAAAGCTGGCTGATCGCCGTGCAAAAGCGTTTCTACAACCGGGCGGATCAGGTCATGGTCCCCAGCGCCAGCGTCGCCGAATTGGCACGCGGTTGGGGTGTGACGACGCCCATCGGCATCTGGTCGCGCGGGATCAACCACGACCGGTTCAATCCGGCGCGGCGCGACAACGACTGGCGGCGGTCGCGGGGCATAGGCGATGACGAGGTCGCGATCGGCTTTCTGGGGCGGCTCGTGCTGGAAAAGGGGCTGGGCATCTTTGCCGACGTCACCGCCGAACTGAAACGGCGCGGGGTGCCGCACAAGGTGCTGGTGATTGGCGAAGGTCCGGCGCGCGGCTGGTTTGCCGACCGCGTGCCCGACGCGGTGTTCACCGGCTTTCAACAGGGCGACGACCTGGCCCGCGCGGTCGCGGGCATGGACATTTTTTTCATGCCGTCGGTGACCGAGACGTTCGGCAACGTCACGACCGAGGCGATGGCGAGCGGCGTTCCGGTGGTTGCGGCACGCGCGACCGGGTCAGTCGACCTGATCCGCGAGGGGGAGAGCGGCTTTCTGGTTCCGCCCACCGATGTCGGGGCCTATGCCGACGCCATGTCGAAACTGATTGCCGATCCGGTCTTGCGCGCGGCGGCGGGGCGTGCGGCGCATGCCAGTGTGCAGGGATATCGGTGGGACAGCGTGAATGCCGCGATGTGCGAGGCTTATCTGGCCGTCGCCAACCTGCGCGCGGGCTGAGCCTTGGCGGCCGACCTGTTTGCGCCCGGCGACGCACCGGCGGCCGCAACAGGGCGGCAACCATTGGCCGAACAATTGCGGCCAAAATCGCTCGATGACATCGTCGGGCAGGACCATCTGACCGGCGAACAGGGGGCAATCGGCCGCATGGTTGCGGCGGGCAAGCTGGCGTCGATCATTCTGTGGGGACCGACGGGGACGGGCAAGACCAGCATGGCGCGGCTGCTCGCCGACGCCGTGGGCCTTCGTTTTGCGGCGATTTCGGCGGTGTTTTCGGGCGTCGCCGACCTGAAGCGCGTTTTTGCAGAGGCCGACGCGGCAGCGCTGAACGGCCGCGCGACATTGTTGTTTGTGGACGAAATTCACCGTTTCAACCGTGCGCAGCAGGACAGTTTCCTGCCCTATGTCGAACGCGGCACGGTGGTGCTGGTCGGCGCGACGACCGAAAACCCCAGCTTCGCGCTCAACGCCGCGCTGCTCAGCCGGGGGCAGGTGCTGGTGCTCAATCGGCTGGACGAAGCGGCGCTGGGCGTGCTGAT
>JBEGPL010000293.1:0-3201 GCA_041181445.1 Pseudomonadota bacterium | reverse complement strand
AGCAGCGCGTCGGCATTGCCCGCGCCTTTGCCCTTTCGCCCAAATTGCTGTTGCTCGACGAACCGTTCGGCATGCTCGACAGCCTGACCCGCTGGGATTTGCAGGATGTGTTGATGGAAGTGTGGGAACGCACCCATGTCACCGCCATCTGCGTGACGCATGATGTTGATGAGGCGATCCTGCTCGCGGACAAGGTGGTGATGATGACCAATGGCCCCAATGCCACCATCGGCAAGGTTTTGAAGGTTGACCTGCCGCGCCCGCGCGATCGCAAGGCGCTGCTCGAACATCCGAAATTCTATGGCTACCGCGAGGAGGTACTGCAGTTCCTCGCCGACTATGAACATGGATCGCACGCCGATGCAGCGTGATCGACCAATGGGAGACGATGCCCCGGGGCTCACGCCATTTGGGGAGTATATTCATGCGTAAACCGCTTACATTCGCGCTGCTGTCGACCGCCGCTCTGGCCAGCCCCGCGCTGGCGCAGGAAATCAAGTTGAAGCCGATCATCGAAGCCCGGCTGCGTTATGAAAATGTCGATCAGGCCGGCGTTGCGGTGGAGGCCGACGCCGTAACGTTGCGCATGCGCGGCGGGGTCGAGGCCAAGCGCGGGGTCTTTGCCATATTGGTCGAAGCCGAAGGCACGCTGGCGCTGGTCGAAGACTATAACAGCGGCGTGAACGGCAAGGCGGGTCCGGTCATTGCTGACCCCGAAAATGTCGAACTCAACCGCGCCCAGATCCAGTTCACGGGTCTGCCCAAGACCGTCATCACCGCCGGACGGCAACGGATCAATCTGGACGACCAACGCTTTGTCGGCGCGGTCGGCTGGCGCCAGAATGAACAGACATTCGACGCTGTGCGCGCCGAATGGTCCGGGATCAAGGGCGTGAAGGCCGACGTCACCTATGCCTGGTCACAGCGCACAATCTGGGGTGTCGACGGATTTGGCGCACGAAAGTCGGCCGTCGACGGCGACAATATTTTCGTCAATGTCGGATATAAGGGCAAAACATTCGGCGTCACCGGCTTCGCCTATTTCGCCGATCTGGACGAAGCCGTGGTGCAAAATTTCCGGCTGTCGAGCAAGACGTTCGGCCTGCGCGCCAACGCCGTCGTGCCCGTGGGCAAGGCCAAGCTCAATCTGGTTGCCAGCTATGCCGTGCAGTCGGATTATCACAATAATCCGAACAACAGCAGCGCCGACTATCTGCTTGGCGAAGCGATGCTCGACATTTCGGGGTTCAAACTGACAGCAGGCTACGAAGTGCTGGGCGCCGACAATGGCGCGGCGCTGTCCAGTTTTCAAACGCCCTTTGCCACGCTGCACAAATTCAACGGCACCGCCGACAAGTTTCTGATCACGCCGCCCAACGGCCTGCGCGATCTTTACGCCGGCGCGGCTTATGCATTTGCCAAGGTCAAGGCGCTGCCCGGGTTGAACGCAGCGGTGACATGGCACCAGTTCAAATCGGACCGGCTGAGCCTGAATTATGGCACCGAATGGAATGCCCAGATCGGTATGAAATTTGGCAAGAAGCTGACCGGCCTGATCAAATATGCCGATTACAGCAGCACAGGCACCGTCGATTTTGCCGGCGATGCCGACACGCGCAAATTGTGGGCACAGCTTGACTATGCCTTTTGAAAGACACCAACATGCATGATCCGGCTGGCAAGCCTCACCTGATTGTCATTGGCAACGGCATGGCCGGGTGCCGCGCGGTGGAAGAGATTCTTGCCCGCGATGCCCAAGCCTATCGCATCACAATTTTCGGCGCCGAGCCGCGTGTCAATTACAACCGGATCATGCTGTCGCCCTTGCTAGCGGGTGAGAAGTCGTTCGAAGACATCATCATCAACGGCGCCGAATGGTATGCGGACAATGGCATTGATCTGGTTTCAGGCGACCCCGTGGCGCAAATCGACCGGAGCACAAAAACGGTCGTCGCCGCATCCGGGCGGGTCGAGACGTATGACAAGCTGTTGATCGCGACTGGCTCCGACCCCTTCATCATTCCGGTGCCGGGGCACACATTGCCCGGCGTCATCACCTTTCGTGACATGGATGATGTCGGCGCGATGCTGGAAGCCGCCAATCGCGGCGGCGACGCCGTGGTCATCGGCGGCGGGCTGCTGGGGCTGGAGGCGGCGCACGGCTTGTCGCTGCGCGGGATGAAAGTGACCGTCATCCACCTGATGCCAACGCTGATGGAACGCCAACTGGACGAGGCCGCAGGCTGGTTGCTCAAAAGCGCGCTCGAAGGCCGCGGCCAGACCATCCTGACCGGCGCCGACACTGCCGAGATTTACGGCACCGACACGGTGGAAGGTGTCCGTTTGAAAGATGGCACCGACATTCCCGCCGCCATCGTGGTCATGGCAGTCGGGATCCGGCCCAACACCGCGCTTGCCCGCGGTGCAGGCATCGCCGTCGGGCGCGGTATTCATGTCGATGATCATATGGTCACGAGCGACGTCGACATCCTCGCGGTTGGCGAATGCGTCGAACATGACGGCAATGTCTATGGCCTGGTCGCACCGCTGTGGGACATGTGCCGCAGCCTGGCCGACGGACTGGTCGCACAGCCACAGGGCTATCGCGGGTCGGTCACCTCGACAAAGCTCAAGGTTGCCGGACTCGATGTGTTTTCGGCGGGCGATTTTTCGGGTGGCGACGGCTGCGAAGACATCGTTCTGCGCGACGCGACGCGCGGCGTTTACAAGCGCGTGATCGTCAAGGACGACAGGGTGATCGGCGCGGTCCTCTATGGCGATACCGGCGACGGTAACTGGTATTTCGACTTGCTCAAGAACCAGCGGGACATTGCCCCTATTCGCGATGCTCTGATTTTCGGTCAAGCCTTTGCGAGCGGTGGCGGTGCCTCTGCAAACCCTCTTGAGGCCGTTGCGGCCCTTCCGGCAGATGCTGAAATCTGCGGCTGCAACGGCGTGTCAAAGGCTCAGGTCATGGGTTGTATAAATGGCGGTGCCGGCACGCTCGACGCTGTCCGCGCGGGATGCAAGGCGTCTGCCAGTTGCGGGTCGTGCACCGGCCTGGTCGAAAATCTGTTGCTGCTTTCGGGCCATGCCGAGGAACGCGTCGACAAGCCGATGTGCAAATGCACCAGTTTCACCCATGAGGATGTGCGCAAGGCGATTGTCGAACGCCAGTTGAAAGTCATTCCGCAAGTGATG
>JBEGPL010000292.1:0-4245 GCA_041181445.1 Pseudomonadota bacterium | reverse complement strand
CGATCCCGCGCCGCTGCATCACCTGATACACGGCAAGGCTCTGGACATAGGGGATGCGGAAATCCTTTTCGCCGTGGATGATCAGCGCGGGGGTCTTCCAGGCTGTGACATGGTTCACCGGGTTCCATTTTTCGGCGTCCTTGCGCGTCCACCACGGCCCGCCCTGGTCCCATTCGTCGAACCAGACTTCTTCGGTGGTCATCGCCATCGACCTGAGGTCGAACACGCCCGCATGGGTGACGAGGCATTTGAAGCCGTCCGGCCACTGACCCGCGATCCAGTTCATCATGTAACCGCCATAGGACGCCCCGAGCGCACAGGCGTTGCCCGCGTCGACCTGAGCATCTTGCGCCGCCGCTGCGGCAAGGCCAAGCTTGAGGTCGGTCAGCGGCTTGCCGCCCCAATCCTGATTGATCGCGTCGGTGAACGCCTGACCATAACCTGTTGACCCGTGGAAATCGACGGTGACGACGGCATAGCCCTGTTCGGCGAAAATGCGCGGGTTCCATCGGTGCGACCAGCCGTTGCCAAAGCTGCCTTGCGGCCCGCCGTGCACCATGAAGGCGACGGGCAATTTGCCGCTGTTGTTTGCAGGCTTGGTAATTTGGCCCCACACCGTGTCGCCATTTGCGCCCGCGAAGGAAAAGGGCGTGGTGGTGACACCGCCAAAGCCCGCCAGCGCGACGTCGTTCGCTTTGCTGAGTGCGCGCGTCTTGCCTTTCGCATCACGCACGAACAGTTCGCTGGGCGCATTGACGCTGTTCAGCGCGTAAACCACCCCGCCCTTGGCCAGTGGCACGGCTTCGGCGACGGTGCCGTCGGTTGTCAGGCGGGTGCGTTTTCCCTTCAGGTCAACGCGGACGAGCGGGCCTTGCAGCACGTCGTCGGCGGTGACGAGCAGCGCCTTGCTGTCGGGCGTCCATTTGATCGACGCAGCCGAACGGTCCCAGTCGGCGGTCAAGGCCGTCACGACACCCGTTGTCAGGTCGCGCAGCATCACCACCTGCCGGTCGGCCTCATAAGTCGGCCGCGCCATTGCGGCGTAGGCCAGCCATTTGCCGTCGGGTGATGCGGCCGGCAGTGTGTCGGTGGCGGCGTTGGCGGCGGTCAGGTTTTCGGGCGGCGCGCTGGCGTCTGCGGGCGCGCGGTAAATGTCGAGGTTGGTCGACATCGGTTCGCCCCGGTCGCCCTTGCGCAGCGTGAAAAAAACCGACTTGCTGTCGGCGCTCCACGCCAGTTCCTCGGCCCCGCCAAAGGGTTTCGAGGGTGCGTCGCCGATCAATCCGGGTGCAATCGCGCGGCCGTTCGCCGCCTTGCCATTGACCAGATCGTACACGAACGGGCGGCTGGTGTTGCCCGGCGTTTCCCAACTGTCCCAGTGGCGCACAAAACCCGTGCCGTCGCGGTAATGGCGGCCTGTGCCGGGACCCGGCAATGCGGTGTTGCCATCGCCGTCGCAGCCAAAGGCCGCGCAATCATGGGCGATGTCGCCCCAGACGAGCAGTTTCGTGCCATCGGGTGACAGGCGGAATCCGGCGACGTCGGTCTTGAAATCGCTTACCTGTTGCGGCGTGACGGCGACGGTCAGCGCGTCGGCGCGCCAGACCTGATCGCTGCCCGATGCGTTCGACAGATAATAAACGATGCGGCCGCCCGGCGCGAAGGCGGGGCTGCTTTCATTCTTGTCGGGCGTGTCGGCAAGATTCCAGGGTGTCGCATTTGGATCAACCAGATTGAGCATCCGCAGCCCGGTCGACCGCTTGAGCGTCGCGGGATCGGTGTCGGTTTGCTGATAAACCACCCATTTGCCGTCACTCGAAACGTCGGGCGCGGCGACGCGTTTCAGCTGGACCAGATCCTGTTCGGTCATCGGACGGGCATGCGCGGATGGACCCGATGAAAGGGCGGCGGCGAGCGCGAGGGCGCTGATTGTCATGAGATTTCGCATGCGACCGATTTAGCGCGGCTCAAGGGACGTGGAAAGGGGTGATCGTCCGTTGACAGATGCGCGACGCATGGCGGCAGGGCGGGGGTTGCAAATTTTGCAATCCAATTATCTACTAATCTAATTGAGTTTTGGCGGTGCGATGCCTAGGTGCGCGGCATAACAAAAACAACGGATGCCTCAGAAGGGTCAACGCGGCCAATGTGACCGTACGGAACCAAAAAAGGAATGTAATATGCAGAATGTTCAAAAACTGATCAGCTTCATCGGCGCCATCGCGCTGACCACGCTGGTGTTCGGGTCAACCGTCGTCTGAAGACGGCAGCGCTGACCGGCCTTGACAGAGACAGGCCGCGACAGACGGGCGGGGAATTTCCCGCCCTTTTGTTTGTCCGCTTTCCGCCCTTCATCGCGTGCGCAGGACGCGATGTCGGCCAGAGTCAGAGCGCTGCGTTAAACGTGTTGCACTGCGCCGGATCGCCCGACCGCAGTCCGCGATCAAGCCATTGCTGGCGCTGTTCGCTGCTGCCGTGGGTGAACATGCTTTCAACCGGCGACTGGCCCGCACCGCGCATCAGCGTGTCGTCGCCGATGGCGTGGGCGGCGCGCATCGCTTCGGCGACGTCACCGGCCTCGATCACCGCGCTGCCGTCGCGGGTACGGGCGTTTCGCGCCCAGACACCGGCGAAACAGTCGGCCTGTAATTCCATGCGGACCTGAATCGCATTGCCTTCTTCGCGGCTGGCACGGCCCTGTGCATTGCGCACCTGATCCGAAATGCCGAGCAGCGTCTGGATATGATGGCCAACCTCATGCGCGACGACATAGGCCTGCGCCGCGTCACCCGCTGCGTTGAATTTCTGGTCCAGTTCGGCAAAGAAATCGGTGTCGAGATAGATGCCCTGATCGGCGGGGCAGTAAAAAGGCCCCATGGCCGATTGTGCCGCGCCGCAACCTGACGTTTGCGACTGGTTGTAGAAATTCAGCGTTGGCCGCGTGTAGCGCTTGCCCTGACTGGCAAAATAATTTTCCCACACGCCGTGGGTCGAACCGAAGACGTTGCAGGCAAAGCGTTCGGCAGCGGTGTCGCACGCGACATTGCCGCCGGTTGCGCTGGTCTGACCCTGTTCGCCTGGCGCGCCGCCGCCGCCGCTCGACAACATGTTCATGCCGCCGCCAAAGACGAAAAAGGCGACGGCGCCGAGCAGCAGAATCGTCCCGCAGCCCATTTTGCGCCCCAGCAGCATCGGCAGCAGGCCGATCAGCAATCCGCCCATGCCGCCGCCACCGCCGCCGCCGAAACCGCCGCCGCTGCCCTGCCCCAGATCGCGAATATCGTCGCCGGGATCATAATCGTCGAGCCGCATGGCCAGTTCCCTCTATCTTTTCGTCCGGTATCAACCGAAAATCGTCCTTGATCGCCTGTTCTTAGTGCCACTTCGTAGCAAGGGGAATCAAAAGATTTGCGCGTGCAAGCCGATACGGTTTGGGATGGACAGGCGGGCCGCGCCGGTTAAGGCTCGCCCCCCATATATTTGCAAAGGAGCACCCGCATGACGACATCGTTGACCGGACGGACGGCGCTGATCACCGGTTCCACGTCGGGTATCGGGCTGGGCTATGCCCGCGCGCTGGCCGGGGCGGGCGCGGCGGTGATGATCAACGGTTTTGGTGATGCCGGCGACATTGCGGGCATGGTGACCGAACTTGGCGCCCTCAACGACGGAAGAGCGGCGCACCATGGCGCCGACATGACAAAGCCCGCCGACATCCGCGACATGGTTGCGACCTGCACTGACACTCTCGGCGCACCTGACATTTTGATCAACAATGCAGGCATCCAGCATGTTGCGCCGATCGATGAGTTTCCCGATGACCGGTGGGATGCGGTGCTGGCGATCATCCTGTCATCGGCGTTCCACACAACAAAGGCCGCGCTGCCCGCGATGAAGGCCAAGGGGTGGGGGCGGATCATCAACACCGGGTCGATGCACAGCCTGGTCGCCAGCCCCTACAAGGTTGCCTATAATGCTGCCAAGCATGGTATATCGGGGCTGACCAAGACAGTCGCGCTGGAAGTGGCGACGCAGGGGATCACGGTCAACTGCATCTGCCCCGGCTATGTCTGGACGTCGCTGGTCGAGGGTCAGATTCCCGACACGATGAAGGCGCGCGGGCTGACCTATGATCAGGTGATCAACGACGTGCTGCTCGACAAGCAGCCGCAAAAGGCCTTTGTTCAGGTCGATCAGCTTGCCGCAACCGCGCTGTTCCTTTGCAGCGATGCGGCGGGTGCCATC
>JBEGPL010000291.1:0-3238 GCA_041181445.1 Pseudomonadota bacterium | reverse complement strand
TCGCCTGCAGCGGCGGCGCGAGGCGGGCGATGTCATGTTCGCCGATGCTTTTCAGCCGCAATTGAAACGCAGCCACCGGCGCCGCGCTCAACGCTGCCTCCAGCCGCGCGGCGAATCCGTTGTCGATCTCCGGCGGCGAAATCAGGTAAAGCTGGCAGGGCGTCGCCATGCTGCTCAGGCGACCGATGCGGCGTGAATATCGTCGATTGCACAGCCCAGTGATGCGTTGAACGCGATGTCGTCCATCTGATGGCGCAGGTCTTCGAGCAGCGCGCGGCTGAAACTGGCAATCATGCCCCTGTTCTTTGCCAGCTCGGCGCAGGCTTCGGGCCGGGCAAAACCCCCGGACAGCGCAACGACGCGCAGCACGCGCGGGTGGGCGACAAGCGGCGCAAACAGGTTGGCTGCGGCCGGAATGGACAGTTTGAGCATCACCTGATCATCGCCGTTCATCGCGTCGAGCGCAACCCGCAACGCGTCACACAGCAAAGCATCACTGTCCGCACGGTCGGCGCTCTTGATGTTCACTTCGGGCTCGATGATCGGCATCATGCCGTGCGCCAGCACCTGCTGCGCGACGGCGAACTGCTGGGCGACGATGGCGTTGATCCCGGCTGCGTTGGCGGCATTGATGACCGATCGTTCCTTGGTCCCGTAAACGCCCAGCGCCTTGGCGCGGGTCAGCAGCGCGTCAAGGTCAGGCATCGGCTTCATCAGCTGGACGCCATCTGCTTCATCCTCAAGCCCCTTGTCGATCTTGATAAAGGGCACCACGCCGCGTTCCCAAAGCAGCGCCGGCACCGGTGTGCCGCCCGCTTCGCCGTCCATCGTTCGTTCAAACAGGATCGCCCCGATCACCTTTTCGCCGTTGAAGCAGGGCGCGGTGATGATCCGTGACCGCATTGCATGAATCAGCGCAAACATGTCTTCGTCATTGTCGAACGCATCCGCATCGATGCCATAACCCTTCAGCGCCTTGGGCGTCGAGCCACCACTCTGGTCGAGCGCGGCGATAAATCCCTGCCCCCTCGCCATCTGGTCGCGCATCTTTTGGACATCGGCGGTCATCGGAAACTCCTGATTGTGCATACGTATGTTCGCGCCGCCCGATAGCGACGACGCAACACCCGCGCAACCAACTTTACCAAGGATATGAAGTCAGCGGCGCAGCGCGTCGACGCCGGGCAGCGGCTTGCCTTCCATCCATTCAAGGAACGCGCCGCCTGCGGTCGAGACAAAGGTAAAATCGCCCGCGACCCCGGCGTGGTTGAGCGCGGCAACCGTGTCGCCGCCGCCTGCAACCGACACCAGCGAACCTTCGCGGGTCAGCGCCACCGCCGTCTGCGCCAGGGCCACCGTTGCACGGTCGAACGGGGGGAGCTCGAAAGCGCCCATCGGTCCGTTCCACACCAGGGTGCGGCAGTTTTTCAATACGTCTGCCAGGGCTTCAACCGCCGCCGGGCCGACGTCGAGGATCATCTCGTCCGCCGCGACATCATGGACATTCACCGTGCGGGTCGGCGGATTGGCGGCGAATTCGCGCGATACCACTACGTCATACGGCAGGTGCAGGGTGCATCCGGCCTTTTCAGCCGCGTCGAAAATGCCTTCGGCGGTCGCGACCAGTTCATGCTCGCACAGCGATTTACCGACATTCACTCCGCGCGCGGCGAGGAAGGTGTTGGCCATGCCGCCGCCGATGATCAGATGGTCGACGCGGGTGACCAAATTGGTCAGCACGTCGATTTTGGTCGACACTTTTGCACCGCCAACCACCGCCGCGACCGGGTGCACCGGATTGCCAAGCGCGGCGTCGAGCGCAGTCAGTTCAGCTTCCATCGCGCGGCCGGCCAAGCTGGGCAAATGATGGGTAATGCCCTCGGTCGATCCATGCGCGCGGTGCGCCGCCGAAAAGGCATCATTGACATACAGGTCGCCGACATCGGCCAGCGCGCGCGCGAATGCCGGGTCGTTTGCTTCTTCGCCGGCGGGAAAGCGCGTGTTTTCCAGCACCGCGACATCGCCGCCCTGAAGCACCGCGACGCCCATCGCCGCCTGTTCGCCGATACAATCGGGAATGAACATCACGCCGCGTCCCAGCGCGCGTTCCAGCCCCTTCATCACCAGCGACAACGACATGCCGGGGTTCTTCGCGCCCTTGGGGCGGCCAAAATGGGCGAGTAACAACACAATCGCCCCGCGATCCGCCAATTCGGTGATTGTTGGCACGACCGCGTCGATCCGCGTCGTGTCGCTCACCGAACCTTCGAACATTGGCACGTTCAGGTCGACACGGACGAGCACGCGCTTGCCCGCGATGTCGCCGATGTCGTCGAGGGTCTTGAACGCGGCCACGGCGGTCAGATCAACCCGCCCATCGCACCGGCGGTGTCGACCATCCGGTTCGAAAAGCCCCATTCATTGTCGTACCAGCTGAGCACGCGGACCAATTTGCCGTCGATCACCGACGTTTCGAGGCTGTCGATGGTCGAAGACGCCGCGCAATGGTTGTAATCGATCGAAACGAGCGGCTCGTCGCTGAACGCCAGCACGCCTTTCAGCGCGCCTTCGGACGCCGCTTTTAGCAGCGCATTGACCTCGTCCTTGGTTGTGTCGCGCTTGGGCTGAAAGGTCAGGTCGACCACCGAGACATTGGGCGTCGGCACGCGAATTGCCGATCCGTCGAGCTTGCCCTTGAGTTCGGGCAACACTTCGCCAACCGCCCGGGCCGCGCCGGTCGTGGTGGGGATCATCGACATGCCAGCGGCACGGGCGCGGCGCGGATCTTCGTGGATCTGGTCAAGGATTTTCTGGTCGTTGGTATAGGCGTGGATGGTGGTCATCAGCCCGCGTTCGATGCCGATCGCATCGTTCAGCACCTTGGCAAAGGGCGCAAGGCAATTGGTCGTGCATGACGCGTTCGACACCACAATATGGTCGGCGGTGAGCTTGTCATGGTTAACACCGAACACCACCGTCAGGTCGACATTCTTGCCCGGCGCCGAAATCAGCACGCGCTTGGCGCCCGCCGCCAGATGCTTTTCGCATGATGCCCGGTCGGTGAAAAAGCCGGTGCATTCCAGCGCAATATCGACGCCATTGGCGGCGTGGGGCAAGTTCGCCGGGTCACGCTCGGCAGTGACCTTAATACGCTTGCCATTGATGACCAGATCATCGCCGTCAACCTCGACCGTGCCGGCAAACGCGCCGTGCACCGAATCGCGCTTGAAAAGCATCG
>JBEGPL010000290.1:0-2635 GCA_041181445.1 Pseudomonadota bacterium | reverse complement strand
CTGGATGTCACGGCTGACAAACAGGGCCTGGGGTCGGCGACCGTCGCCGCACGCGCCATCCGCGCGCGCATTTTCGCCGAAACCGGTCTGACGGCATCGGCGGGTGTGTCCTATAACAAGTTCATCGCCAAACTGGCGTCGGACCAGAACAAGCCCGACGGCATCACGATCATCCCGCCGCACATGGGTCCCGATTTTGTCGCCAAATTGTCGGTCCGGCGATTTCACGGCGTTGGCCCGGTCACCGCTGCCAAAATGGAGGGACTGGGCATTATCACCGGTGAAGATTTGCGCGCGCATGACATGGCCTGGCTGACCACGCATTTCGGCAATAGCGCCGCGTGGCTGCACAATCTGGCGCGCGGGATCGACGACCGCCCCGTAAAATCAAACCGGCCGCGCAAGTCGCTGGGCGGCGAACGCACCTTCAATGACGATATTCGCGATCCCGCCGAATTGCTGTCGGCGCTCGACCATGTATGCAGCGTGGTGTGGGACCGTGTGGTGCGGGCGCAGGCCGTCGGCCGCACGGTTACGTTGAAGCTGCGCTATGCCGATTTTCGGACGGTAACGCGGGCGCGGACCCTGGCCGAGCCGGTCAGCGACGGCCCCGCGCTCCGCGCAGCAGCGGGGCAATTGCTGGCGACCTTGTTGCCGGCTGAGCAAGGAATCCGCTTGCTGGGCGTCACGATCAGCGGATTTGCTGCGGCTGAAGACGCCGACGACAGCGTGCGCGCGGAAGCCGACACGCTGCCGCTGTTCAGTGCAGAGGACTAGCCGTTGCGGCGCGCTCCTGTGCCCGCCACACGAACCACGCGAGCGCCAGCGTCAATATCACCGCCGCTTCCGTGATGATCGGGCTGGTCGTGCGCGCGTCGAGCCCGTCAAGTCCGGCGCTGATGGCGCGTCCGGTGATCGCCGAGCCGACGCAGACCAATGCCGCGACCAGCCAGATGCGCGCCCGCGTCGCGGCGGCAAGCAGCGCGAACAAGCCAATTGCGAGAAATATCCCGCCAATATCAGCGCGGACATTTGCCGCCCCGATTGCGCCGTCGAACCCGATGCCGCGCGCGGCGCGAAGCCCGGCGGTATCAAACCAATGCTGCCATGCACCGCGCAGCGACCCGACACCGATCAGCGCGACAAGCAAGCGGAAAAGCCAACTCGCGGCGTTCATTCCGACGCGACCATCACTTTCTTGTAGATGCTGGTCTTGGGATAGGCGCACAGCCGCATCACCATCGGTTCGAAAAAGGCGAGCGGCGCGGTGTCGTAATTGGGGTCGAACGCCGGCTGGTCATATTTTTCGCAAAAATCGGCACAGGCCTGAAAATGCGGATGGCCGCGGAATCCTTCGCGCATGTCGCGGTCCAAACCGATGTAATGAAAGAAATAATAACCCTGAAAAATACCGTGCTGGCCGACAATCCAGTGATTTTCCTCCGACAGGAAGGGTTTCAGGATCGCGGCGCCGATATCCGGATGGTTGAACGCGCCCAGCGTGTCGCCAATGTCGTGGAGCAGTGCCATCACGACATATTCCTCGTCGCGGCCATCGCGGTGCGCGCGCGTCGCGGTTTGCAGGCAATGTTCCAGCCGGTCGACCGGAAAGCCGCCATAATCACCGCCGAGCAGCTTGAGATGGTCGAGAATTCGCTTGCCACCTTGCGGCGCAAAGATTTTTTGTTCGGCCGCGATGATGTCCCAATCGGCCTGCGTGCCTTCGGTCATCGCGTGGAATCCTGCACGCCCGTGGTCGTCCATCTCAGCTCTCCCTGTCACGTTCAGCCTTTGCGCTCAGGCTATTCGCTCACCACGCCATATTCAAGCGCTTCGGCGCGGGTCAGGCATCGGCGCGTCGAACGGTCGGCGCTCGCGCCCGCGACCGCCTTTTGCCGGTACATGATGTCGGTCAGCAATTTGCGGCTCAGCCCCATGCGGATCAGAAAGTCATTGTCCTCGCTGGCCAGCATCGCCGCGTCCTGCTCGATCTCGCCGATCAGTTCGGTGGTGGCGTCGGTGCCCATCGCGACGCTCATGTCGATCGCGTCGCGGTCGCCGGTGCGGGTGAACATGTGGACGATGAACTGTCCGCCTTTGTCGATGTAGCGCGTGCGCCCTGCCATGAAGAGGAAATTGCATGCCGAATAACAGGCCCAGCCCGTCGGGATGCGCGTGGTGACGTCCATGCTGTCGCGCAGCAGTCGCCCCGCCATATTGCCCGCCCGCGCGTCGCCGCCGGGCGAACTGATCCAGAATTCGTCGATGTCGTCCTGTTCAGCGATAAACGCTTTCAACCGGTCGGGCATGGCGGCATCGATGCGGCCCTCGGCATAGACGATTTTCAGGCCGTTGACCGTCAGCGGCGTAAAACTCATTTGCGGGTTGGTCGCCCAGCCGGGAGATTTGGGACAGGTCGGGTTGACCGGGTCCATCGCCGGTTTCGCCGCGCCCAGCAACATGGTCGCCGCCAGCGCGACGATCATATGGCGCGGGCACCGCGGCATCGGTTCAAGCCTCCGCAATCATATAGCGTTTCTGGCCCGGTTCCTTGCACATCCGCTTGGTCACCTTGGTCTCCTGACCATCGACAATGACAAAATCGGTGACGTTCATGCATCGTTTGCCGCTCGCA
>JBEGPL010000289.1:0-5494 GCA_041181445.1 Pseudomonadota bacterium | reverse complement strand
AAGGCGTCGACGACAGCATCGAGACTGCACGCACCTATGTGCTCGGCGTGGTCGGCAACCGCGCGGAGCCGGCGCTGATCGACGCCTATCTGGCCAACGGTCCCGAAATGATCGACTGGCTGGCGGCCAACAGCGAAACAGTCTTTCAGATTTCGCCGCCGTCAAGCGACTGGTATCCCGACGTGCCCGGCGCGGTGGGCTTTGGCCGGTTGCTGGCACCCAGCGAATATGACGGCCGGAAGCTGGGCACGAATTTTGACCGGTTGCAAAAACCGCGTCAGGAATTCAATGCGCCGGGCGGCATGATGATCGACCTGTTCGACCTGCCCTATATTGCAAAATTGCCGTCGCCCGGCCCGCTTTGGTATATGGCGAAAATTGCGATCCGGTTCGCGCGCGACAAGCGGAAACTGGGACGCGGTTCGCGGTTGACGATGGGCAATGCGCTCGCCGGGCGGCTGCTGCGTTCGGCGATTGATGCGGGCGTTGAATTGTTTGAAGCCACGCCGGTCGAGGGTCTGATCACGACCGATGGAAAAGTCACCGGGGTGCGGGCCACAGTGAAGGGCGTGTCGACCGAAATCAGCGCCGCCAAGGGCGTCATCCTGGCATCCGGCGGATTTTCGGCCAATGCTGACATGCGCAAAACCTTTATCCCTTTTGCCGCGCAGCATGTCTCCATTCTGCCCTATGAAAATACCGGCGACGGCATAGCGGCAGCGACAGCCTCGGGCGCGGTGATGGGCGCGGAGAACCACGTCAACGCGGTCTGGGCAGTCGTCTCCAAACGCACCCGCGACGACGGCTATGTCGAACGCTATGCCCATCTCATCGACATGTCGAAACCCGGCTGCATCGCGGTAAACAAAGCAGGGCAGCGCTTTGGCAATGAGGCGAGCGTCCACTTTGTCGAGGCGATGCACGCGACCGGCACCGTGCCCGCGCACATCATCGCCAACGGCAAATTCGTGAAGAAATATGGCATGGGGCTGGTGCTCCCCGGCGGCGGCAAGATGAAAGTCATGGTCGCGTGCGGCTATTTGAAAACCGGCGCGACACTCGCCGAACTCGCCGCGCAAATTGGCGTCGACGCGGCCGGGTTGG
Organism: Pseudomonadota bacterium; assembly: GCA_041181445.1. Lineage (GTDB taxonomy): Bacteria > Pseudomonadota > Alphaproteobacteria > Sphingomonadales > Sphingomonadaceae > Sphingopyxis. The sequence continues at coordinate 4,390 of JBEGPL010000289.1, read as the reverse complement.
AAGCCACCGCCGCCAAGGTCAACGCCGACGCCGCGACAGGCAAGGACACACAATTCGGCAAAGGCGACACCCAGATCGACATCGAAATCGGCGATCCCAAACACACGCCCAACGCCTGTTTCGGGCCGCTGGGCGACGGGCCTTATTACGCCATCGAAATCTTCCCCGGCGACGGATCGACCACCGTGGGCGTCAAGATTGACGATCAATGCCGGGTTATCGGCCAGGATGGCGCGCCGATTGCGGGGCTATACGCCGCCGGCCTCGACGCCAATTCAATCTGGCAGGGCAAATCGCCTGCGCACGGCTGCAACGTCGGGCCCGCGATGGTGACCGGTTACATTGCCGGGAAGAGCGTGGCTGGGGCCTAAGCTATTACGCGCTATGCTGCCTGCCGCCGCTTTGCTTCCGCCACCATTGCGTAAAGCCCACCGTTGTACATGGTCAGCTGTTCCATCGTCAGGTCGCGATACGGGGTCATCGGGCACAGCGAGTCGACCACATCCCAAAAGGGCTCAATCTTTTCGAGCACGTCATCGACCGGCCCGCATTTCACGAACGCCTCGACCATTTCGTCGCTGACATTTTTGATCACGCTGGACACATCGCCGTGCTCGCCGCCGGCCAACTGGCACGCGCGGGCTTCGTCGCCGAAACCGATGGCGTCGAAAAAAGCTTCATATTCCTTGTAGCCGACATAGGCGGCGACGGTCGCGCGGCTGTCGTTGATCGCCTGTTGCTTGTCATCGTTGATCGCGATCCACGGCCAGGCGTTGATCTCGACGTCGCTGCGCTTACGGCCAAAGCGCGCCAGTTCGGCCGCGATGAACGGCTTTTTCGCGACGGTATAATCGACCGTCCACAGCGCATGGACCATCAGGCCATCGCCGATCTCCAGCGCCATGCCGGTCAGCTTGTCTTTCAGCGCCGCGATCCAGATCGGGATTTCCTCGCGCACCGGCGGCGCGGTCAGCATCATTTCGGTCCATTCGGCATTGAAATATTCGCCGTGGACCGGCTCCATGCCCTTATGCGCATTGGCATTCACATAACGCACGACCTTCACCACTTCGCGCAGATGGGTGAGGAGTTTGCGTTTCGGCTCGCCATAGATGCCGACGACCGCACTGTGCAATGAGGTGCCGAGGCCCAGCACAAAGCGCCCGCCGCTGATCGTGTCCAGTTCCATCGCGGCAAAGGCGGTTTCCACCGGGCTGCGCGTGCCGACAACCGCGATGCCGGTGGACACTTTCAACGTGTCGGTCATCGCCGCAACGGCCGCCATCGGCACGAACGGCGGGCCATAGATTTGCAGCGAGAAACAGCCTTCAAAGCCGACCGCTTCCATCTGTTTGGCGATGCCGCCCATGACCGGAGCTGGCAGGATGGGCATCACACCCCACCAACGGCGCTCGCCGCCGCACGCGTTCGTCAGCTTGGTCATTTGCCATCATATCCAATGATTTCGCTGCAATCGGCGCTGACATTGTCGCGATATGCAAAGTCGCCGCGCGCCTGCCGTTCGGCCAGGGCGGTCATCAGCACGCGATATTTCTGCCCCGCCTCATCGAGCGGGGAATGCAGGTCCTTGCGCTTTTCCGGATTCATATAGCGCGGGCTTTGCGGGCTGGTCATGTAACTGTCCTGCCGCGACACCTTGTAACTGGCCTTGGGCATCAGATAGCGGAACAGGTTGGATTTTTTGACGTTCGACGTGTTCATTGCATAGTCGAGCCGCGTCCGGTCACGCGTTTCCGGGACACAGGGGTGAAACAATTGCACATTGTCGCCCGGCGCAAAGCGACCATAGGCAATGGCGGCGTGGCTGCGCAGATAGATGCGGATCACCTGGCGGACCTGCTGGACTTCGGCCCGGACCCCGCCAAACCATTTCATGATCGGCGCGACCGATTTGTTGGTGCAGCGGCGCACCATCGTGATCGTTTCACTGTCATAGAAAACTTCGACGACCTCTTTGTCCATTTTTTCGTCGCCGACGACATCGGCATGGAGAAAATCGGCGTGGGTCAGGTCGATCAGGTTTTCGAGACTCAGCGGTGCGGTGCAATCAAATCGCACGGTGCCCAGCATATGTTTGGGCAAATTACCCTCTGCCGGCAGATATGGTATGCTGGGCAGATGCGCGGGGTCGGCATTGGCCGGGTTGCCATACCATCCCCAGACATATCCATAATGTTCGAGCACCGGGTACCGGCCATCGGCATCGCTGAAATCGCTCTTGCCGGTGCGTTCGGCATCATTGGGGTGAAATTCGGCGGCAACCGCGACGCCGTTTTCCCGCCACAGATAAAAAGGTTGCGAATAGACTGAACGGCGAGCTGCCTTGGCTACCACCGCGAAGCTGTGGGCGAGCGGGAACCACGCATCCTTCAGCACAATGTCATGCGGCACCCAATTGTTGACGGCCGCCGCAAAATTGCGCGGGTCACCTGCGATGGGATCTGCAAAGTCCTGATCGGATGCATTGTCTTTTACGTCCAACATGACAAGATTCTCCTCTTTAAGCCGCAACGCTGCCTTCAGCGGCTTGGCGTAACCGTATGTCTTCGCGCAACGCGGCGGCATGAATAGATGCCGATGGTTTCAGCGTGCGCAGGGCCGCGCCGTCGACGCTGGCCAAAATGCGGAACGGCGTGCCGACACCCATCAGCCGCGCCATCATTCCGGGGCGTTTCGCGCCAATTTTTGCGCGCCACCTGATTTGCGTGACCCCTCTTGCGGCAGGTACCGGCGCGATGGTCGCCGACAGCAGCGGATTGAACGCGTCATCGCGCAGCAAAAGGTCCGTTTCGCCCGTGACGGGATCGGTGGCAATCCGCAGTGTAATAGGGAAATCGGAACTAAAGGGGGCCGGCCAGTGCGGGCTCTTCCACTGGCACGAGCGTTCAAGCACGAGTTTGCCGTTTTGCTCGGCCAATTCGGACATCAGATAGGGCGTGTAATGCACGCCCTTGATCGCAATCACCAGCGCGGGATCGTCAAACAGGGCCGCGATCAAATGCTCATGGCTGAGCGAGACAGTCTCGGTCCCAAATAACGGCAAACTTGCGCACTGCGTCACATCGGGTGCGACGGCATTGGCATTCAGGCAAATCCTGACGAAGCCGCCGCCCTCGGAAACAGCAAATGGCACGGCCCGGTAAAGCGGCGGGTATTTCTGTTCGCCTTTCAGGTTCGGGATGTCCACCAAGCGTCCGCTTTTCCCGTCATAGGTCCAGCCGTGATAGCCGCACTGAATGGCGCCGCTCGCCAATATGCAGCCCAGCGACAGCGGTGCACGGCGGTGCGGGCAGCGATCCTCCAGCGCGCGAACGGCGCCGTCGCCGCCGCGCCAGAGCACAACGGGCTGGTCGCCAATATCGACATTGATCGGCTTGTCCCCGGTCACTTCCTCGGACCGGGCCACCGCCCACCAGACATCCTCCATCATCGCGAATCTCGCTCTGTTTTCGTTTTGAGGACATTAAATTGACAGGTGACAATTTATAAGTCAAGCGTGTAAGATGTTTGATACGCCATCCGATCCTGTCGATGTTGCCATTGACACCACGCCCGCACCGCGCCGCCGCGGACGGCCGGCGGTTGATACCGCGCATGCGATCGATGAATCGGTTTTCCTTGCGGCGGCTTTCGAGATGTTTGCCGAGCGCGGATATGAGGCCGCTACGCTACGCGAACTCGCACGCGGCCTGGGTGTCAGTCACAATCTGCTCAACGTCCGTTTCGGGCTGAAAGCCGATCTGTGGCGCGCTGCGGTGGCTTGGCGGATGGCGTCAGCGTCGATCAGCGTTGTCGCCGCCTTTGACGGCGCGGGCGACGCCGAACAGCGATTGCGCGATCTTGTTTGTCGTTTCTGCGAATGGGCGACCGAAAACCGCGACATCGTCGCGATCAGCTATCATGAAGGACAGCGCGACAGCTGGCGACTGGAATATATCGTGCAGACGTTCATCCGCCCGTTTCAGGTGCGGCTCGATGCGCTGATTGACGAGGTGAGGGCGGCGAGGCCGGTGCACCCATTGTCGACGACGGCGCTGATGGCCTTGCTGGTGCAAGGGGTCGGCTTTTACTTTGCGGCGCGGCCGTTGCAGCTCAGACTTGGCGAAACGCCCGATACATCGCGCGAAACCGCGTTGGTGCAGGCGCGGCTATTTGCCGATTTTCTGATCGGTGGGCTGCTGGCCGAGGTTCACTAAACATAGAAAAGGTCGGCAATGCGTTTCCGGTAGAGCGCGGCCTTGTCGGGTTTGATCCCGAATTGCGGGACAACAGGCGTTATCGCGTCGGCAAATCGGGCGCGTTCGGAAATTTGTTCCTGAACCGCTTCGGCTGAACCAAGAATAGTGATTGCCGATATCATTTCATCGGG
>JBEGPL010000288.1:0-9331 GCA_041181445.1 Pseudomonadota bacterium | reverse complement strand
ACCGTCCAGGGCGACGCGGGTGCCATGGATGCCGCCGAACAAATTGGCGCTGGTCATCGCATACATGTCGGCAAGGCTCAGGTCGCGGGTCCATTTGTGCGTGACCGCAAAGCCGGCGTTGTTGATCCACATGTCGACGCGGCCAAAACGCCGGATCGCATAGTCCCACAATGCCTGAACCTGTCCGGCATCGGCGACGTCGCACGGCGCGCCCGCGCTGCCCGCAACTGCGGCAACGACGGCCTTGACCTCGGCGGCGTTACGGCCGCTGATGACGACGCTGTGGCCGCGCGCGGCAAAGGCGTCGGCCAGCCCGCGGCCGATGCCGCGCGTTGACCCGGTGATGACAACGACGCTCACGGGATCGGCGCACCCATGGGCGCACCGGCCTTTATCCCGCGGATGATGGTGTTGGGCAGCAGGCTGTTGTCCCATTCGCCCTTCTGGCCATATTTCGGTTTGGGCGTGTTGCCGAACCGCAGCACGACCAGATTTCTGGACGGTACGATCCACATCGCCTGATTGCCGCTGCCATCCCACAGGAACAGGTCGTCGGCGGCATAGGGTTCGCTGTGCAGCACGCCAATCGGCTGTGATCGCGCGGGGAAAAAGCGCACGCGTTGCTGGTATGGCTGGCCGATCCACATGTGCAGCCCCCATTTCGGGTTGGCGCGGCTGGGGGTGATGGTTTCGCGTATCCAGCCGGCGGGCAGGATGCGTGCCCCGTCCCAAACGCCGTCGTTCGCCATCAGCACGCCCATGCGAATAAAGCTTTCGGCGGGCAGCATCATGCAGCAACCGCTGTGCGCCAGGCCGCCGGGGCGGTTGATGTACACCGTGCCGCCCTGTGCGCCGATGGGCTGGAGCAGGTTTTTGCCGACATAATCGGCATAGCGTTGCTTGGTCGCGCGTTCGACGATGATTGCCAGCATGTCGCTGGTGATCATCGAATAATCATATTCGGTGCCGGGCTCATATTGATATTCGGTCTCGTTGATCAGCAGATCTTCGTGATGCGTGCCCAGATATTCGCGCGACGTCTGGCTCCACGGCATATTGTTCGAATAATCGAACCGCGAAATGCCGCTGGAATTTTGCAGGAAGTCGCGGATCGTCGACTTGGCCTTGGGTGTGCTTTTCCATTCGGTGATGAAATCGGACACCGGCTGGTCGACCGATGTGATGAAACCTTGTTCGATCGCGCGGCCGATGACCAGTCCGCCGATCATCTTGGCCATCGATTTTGACGCGATCAGGCGGTTGCGGTCAAATCCCTGATAATAGGACGCATGCTGCAATTTGCCGCCTTGCCACACGACAAAGCCATAGCTGTCCTTTGACCCGGCATAGGCGGCGGCCTTGTCGATCGCCGCGGGGTCGATGGTCAGCGCGTCGGCGGCGGCCACCGGCAGCGGCGCGGCGTTCGGCGCGCCCGGGACCTTGTCGACCGGGTCATACCATTCAGCCTGTTGCGACTGGCCGCGAATCTGGCCGCCCGCCAAGCGGAAATAACGGTCCATATATTCGCGATTGAACAGATAGCCGATCAGACCGGCGACGATCAGTGCGAGCAGCGCCAGACCAATCCATTTGAAGATGCGCTTGACGATTCTCATGCTGATTGTCCTGACTGAGCTTTGTGTAGTGCCTTGCCATGGCCCGCGACGATGAAAGCGGCGATCAGTGCAAGCAGCATGACCGCTGCGCCGATGCCAAAGGGGTGACGGTGCCCCAAAGTCTGATAAATTGCGCCCGACACGGCGGGGCCGATCACGCGGCCCAGGCTGGACGCGCCCTGCGTCAGCCCCATGACAAGGCCCCGGTCGCCGTCGTTGGTCGCGCCCGACGTCAGCGTCTGGAACGCCGGGTTGAACAGCCCCAGCCCGACCGCCATCACCGCCAGCGCGGCAATCATGGCGCCGCTGGACGCGGCGATGCTGAGCCCCGCCAGCCCGGCGGCATAGCCGACGACGCCGGTGATCGCGAGGCTGCTGCTGCCGAACCGCTTGGCCAGCGGCCCGGCGGCGCCGCCCTGCAGGGCCGCCGAAATCAACCCGACGGCGGCGAAGGACAGGCCGACATTGGCCGGGCCCCAGCCAAATTCATCATGCGCGAAAAAGGCCAGCGTCGTTTCCATCATCGCCGCCGATCCGATGACCAGCAAGGTCAGCGCCATCAGCGCCCAGATCACCGGTTTGGCGCGCAGCACGTCGGTCATTTTCATGTCGGATCGCGCCCGGTGCGCATCGGCGCGGCGTTGCGGCGTCAGGCTTTCGGGTAACAGGAAATAGGCGGCGACCGCGGCCACCGCAGTGATCCCTGCCGACGCATAGCCGACGATCATGAAATCATTGATGTCGGGGCTGTTGCCCGCGATAAGCCCGCCGATTGCCGGGCCAAAGATGAAACCCATGCCGAACGCCGCGCCGATCATCCCCATCGCCTTGGGACGGTCTTCCTCGGTCGTGATGTCGCCGACATAGGCAAAGGCGGCGGCGATGTTGCCCGCCATCAGTCCGCCAAACAGCCGCGACGCCCCCAGCAGCGCGATGTCGCGGGCGTGGGCCATGACGATGTAGGACAGGATCGCGCCGATCAGGCTGGCGATCAAAATCGGCCGCCGCCCATATTTATCGGACAATTTGCCCCACACCGGTGCGCCGATGAACTGGCCAAGCGAGTAAGCCGCCATCGCCAACGTGGTTTCCGCCGGGCTGGCCTTCACCAGATTGCCGAAAAAGGGGAACACAGGCAAAACGACGCCGAACCCGACCAGATTGATGAATGTGATCAGGAACAGCGTCGGCAATTGTTTGCGCGCGGGGGCGGTGGTCACGTTCGGGTCACTCCGCCGCCACGGCTTCGGGGACAGCGTCGGGCAGCGATTTTGCCGGCAGCAGCGGTGCAGTTTTCAGCACGAAGTTGCGCCCCGCTTCTGCGCGCCGCGTCGGGCTGGGGATCACCAGCGCGCGGCGGCCGTCGACATGGTTGCGCAATTCCTCAATGTCGAGCGCCCAGCCGCGCTGGATGAGCTCGCGCCGTTTGAACCGGAACGCGTTCATCAGCCCGTCGGACTTGACCGACAGTTCATCGCGCAGGTCGGTGGGGACCAGTTCGGGACAGATTTCCTCGACGATCACCGTGTCCTGTTCAAAGATTTTCAGCGTGCGTTTGACGCTGTCGCCATCGAACATTTTCTGGCGAAAGAAGGTCCGCGCCATGATCCAGCGGGTCAGCGTGGTGTTTTCGTCGATCGGCGTGTTGACGTCGAAAATCACCATCCGCCAGGTCGGCGTCAACCACACGTCCAGCCGCATTGTCGCGCCCGAACAATGATAGCTTGGCTGCGCCTGTACCGGGGTGCGTTCCTTGCGGACATATTTCCAAATGCCGGTCGGCAGGGGCGGGATATAAGTGACTTTGGCGCGCGCCGACCATTCATCCTGTTCCAGTTCGAAATCATGAATTTCGGCGCGGTCGCGGTCGCCAAAGCTGGGGTGGACGAAGGGCGCATGCGCAAAGTCCAGCCCGTTTTCGACGACGCGGACATAATCGGCTTTCCACAGCCACTCGCCGCGCACCGTGCGCCAATTGGCGCTGTCGTCATATTCGGGAAAATCGGGCAACGGCGGCCGTTCAGCCTCTGGCAGGTCGCCCAGAAAAACCCAGACCCAGCCGAATTTTTCCTGCACCGGATAACTGTCGACGCGTGCGCGCGACGGAATTTTCTGGTCGGCGGGCAGCGACGGAATTTTGGTGACATTGCCCGCGCCGTTGAATTGCCAGCCATGATAGGGACATTCGACGCAGCCCTTTTCCATGCGTCCCGCACCCAGCGACGCGCCGCGATGAATACAGACATCGGACAGGCAATTGATCTTGCCGTCGTCACCGCGGAACAGCACGAAGTCAAAGCCGAGCAGCTTGACCCGCTTGGGCGTGTCGGTGATGTTGGCCACCTCTTCGGCGACATACCATTGGTTGATGATCATTGGTCTTTATCCTGTCTGTTCACGCGGGCACTTCGGCAATGCCGGTCAAGCATTTGCCAAGGCCCAAATCCCTGTGGTCGATCACATCGCCGCTGGCGGTATCGACCAGCGCGATCGTCCCGCCAAAAAAGTCGAGCGCCCAAAATGTTGCGCCGCCCGTGCGCAGCACCGGGACCGCCCAGCCGCGTCCGGCGGGCATCGCATAGCGGCGCAGTTCGCCTTCACCCGGCGCGATGCGGCGCATGTCGCCGCCGCACGCGACGATCAGCGACCCATCGCCCGGCGCCGCGATGCCGAACACCAGCGGTGGCGGATCGGCGCGGGAAAAGACCGCGCCCAACCGTCGGTTGCTGGCCAGATCATGGGCGTAGACGTGCGCGCCGGTCTCGCTGCTATGGAATAAAGTCTCGCCATCGGGGGCCAGCGCGATGTGGGTGACACCCAGAAATCCGCCCATGCCGCCGTTGGTTTCGGTGTCATATTCGGCGAGCACATTGCCCGCTGCATCGACCCGGTACACTTTGCCGCGCCCCGAAAATCCCGGAATGTCGCCAACCATATGTTCGCCGATCAGGACGTTTCCGTCGTCCAGCGCGATCATCGACCCCAGCGCCATGGGTGCCAGCGCGGCAAAGGCGCTGATCGGCTGGCCATCGGGGCCATAGCTGTTGCGCGCGCGCGCCTGCGGGTCGAGCGCGTGGAGATTGCCGGCACGGTCGATGGTCAGCGACGAAATCAGCCCGGTGTGGCCCGTCGCGCACGTCGCCTTGGGTGTCCAATCGGCGGCAAACTGCAAAATCCGGCCGCGCCCGGTGGGAAAGCGTGCGCTTTCGTCCAGGTCGGACGCGGTGACGAACTTGTCACCGGGGGCAAAGGGGAGGAGGCTGGTCATGACTTGCCTGTCTTGCGCGGCAGGCGCCGCGGCCAATTATGGAACTGGGTTGAGGGGAAACGCGCCGCCAGCGCCCGCGTCGGCGCGGTGATCCGTTGCCACAGCCCGCTGAACGGCAACATCCGGATCAGCACATCGTCGCGCAACACGACATGGTGCCAGATGGCGGCGCTGACATGGCCGACAATCACCAGCGCCAGCGCGCAGGCCCCGACGAAATGCACCATCCGCAGATAGACGAGCGAACCGGGGCTGGCCGGGGCCAGCGCTGAAATGTCAAACGCATTGAAAAACCGGATGTCGACCGGCGACAGCGCCGCCATCCACAGCCCGATCACGCCCTGAAACAGGATCAGCGCATAGAGGAAAAAATGGCCGATCCGTGCGCCGCTCTGCATCCACCCCGGCGTTCTTTCGGGCACCGGCGGCGGCGGCACGGCTTTGCGCCACGCCAGTCGCACCAGCGTCAGCACGACGACGATCAGGCCGATCGACACATGCACGGGTATGCCCTCGGCGCGGTCGGCGGGGTCCATGAACGCAAAACTTGACGCGACCGAAATCACCGACAGCAGCAGAAAGGCCACCAGCCAGTGGAGCCATTTTGCCGTGGTCGTGAATTGACCCGATGGGGTTCGGCTTGCGCGTTTCATGCTTCTCCGAGTCTCGATCAAGTTTGCTCAGTCAATTTTTCCGTCGGTGGCTTCCATCCCGCGCTCGGCATTATCCATCACGCGGTCAAACATGCCGAGCACAATTTGCCACGACGCCTCGGTCGACAGGTCAAAGCCAAAAAAGCGGGGCTGGCTGTGCGCGCGCAGCGCCAGATAGGTCGTCGCGGCATAGGCGATCGTGTTGAGCGCCAAAAAGTCGTCGCGCGACAATTCAGGATCCGAATTGAGCACCCGCTCAAAATCGCGCCGAACGAGCTGGCGGATATGTTCGACCGCGTCCTTGACGTCGTTTGACCGCACGAACTCTCCCGTCAGCAATTCGCACAGCGGCGCATTGCGGCGCAGCATCGTCGCGCAGTTGCGATTGACGATGCGCAGCTTTTCAGCAGGGCGCCGCTTTGCAAATTCGTCCATCGTCTCGTCGATGATATCTTCCAGCGGGGGCCAGATGCCGCGCCGTTCGACCCACGCCGTCGCCAGCCCGGTGATGCCGCCGAAATAGTCATATAATTGCTTTTTGCCGACCCGTGCTTCCTTGATCAGCGCATTGACCCCCAGCCCCGAAACGCCGTCGCGCACCAGCACACGTTCAAAGGCTTCGATGATATTTTCCTCTGTATCCCGGCGGCGTTGCGGGTTGGATCGCGCCGGTCGCAGGATTTTGTCCGACTGGTGGATATTCAAAGGGTCATCCTTCATTTTCATGGCAGGTCGGCCATGCGGTAATTCATATCTTGACCGGTTGGTCCCCTTTTAGCAAGATACAAGAAGGTTACGCAAAAGGGGGACCGCCGGGGGGCGAACAGCGGCATTTATCCAGGGAGGCAAAAATGAAACATTTAACCAAGGGTTTGATTGTCAGCAGCATCGCGATGGCAGTGTCGATGCCCGCGATGGCGCAGGAATCGGATGGCGAAGAAGCCTATGGCGAAATTTTGGTCACGGCGCGCAAACGCACTGAAAATCTTCAGGACGTGCCGCTCGCGATCAATGTGCTGACCAGCGAGGCGATTGAGCGCAAGGGCATCGACGGCCCCGCCGATGTTGCCAGCCAGACCCCCGGCCTGACGTTCGACGTCGGGCTGGTGCCGTCGGACACGCGCATCTCGATCCGCGGCCTGCAAGCGACTCGCGGCCGCCCGAACGTCGCCATTTTGATCGATGGTATCGACAGCAGCTCGGAAAACTTCGGCGTTGCGGGCGGCGGTCTGATCGCCAACCTGCGGCTGGTCGATGTCGAACGCATCGAAGTGGTCAAGGGGCCGCAGACGGTGCTTTATGGCCGGTCCGCCTTTGCTGGCGCGATCAATTATGTGACCAAGCGTCCCGGCGACGAATTTGAAGGATCGGCATCGGTGTCGGCCGCGCGCTTTAACACGTTCGAGGCCAAGGGCGCGATTGGCGGCCCGATCGGCGGCGGCCTGTCGGCCCGCGCCAATGTGGCCTATTACACCACCGACGGCGACTATAATAACCCGGTCACCGGCGGCGATCTGAACGCCGCCGAAGTCAAGGGCGGCGCCTTTGCGTTGAATTATGAAGGCAGCGGCGTGTTCAGCGCCTATGCCCGTGTGCAATATGCCGAGGAACATTATAGCGAGCGCGCCGCAGTGCTGCTCCGCTCGGTCGACCCGATCACCGGCGCCGTCCGCGCGCAGGACGGCGGTCAGCTTCGCCAGAGCCTGAAGCCCCCTTCATCACCCTTTTCGCCGCCCGCGCCGCGCCTTTATTCGCTGACCGGCGATGTCAGCAAAAGCGCAACCTATCAGTTGGGTGAGGCCGGCATCGACATCAGCGGTGACCGCAACAACGGCGGCAAGCCGTTTTCGGGCGTCGACATCAAAACGCTGCGGGCGACGCTCGAACTCAACTGGGATTATGGCGACGGCAAACTGACGTCGCTGACCGGCTATACCGACAACAAGGGCCACACCAACGAAGATTTCGACCACACCAGCTATCAATTGCAGGCGAACGTCGGCAATCCGGCCTATGCGGCGGGCGGCCAATTCAGCACGCTCGCCATTTTCCAGCAACAGTTTGGATGGCCGCTGCCGTTCCTGCCCAGCTATGGCCTGTCGGCTGAATTTGATACGCGCAACGACATCAAGCAGTTCAACCAGGAACTGCGCTACACCTATGATGACGACAACACCCGGTTGTTGCTCGACGGCCTTTATTGGCACGAACGTGCGGTCTATCGCGACTCCAGCCTGTTCTGGCTGCGCGAAGGGGGCAACCAAACGCTCGCGGCGTACATCTCGGCGTCGCAAGGCGCTTCGTTTAACCCGACGATCCCGGGCTTCTTCTTCCACCTGCTCAGCCCGCCGGTCGCCTCGCCCAATCCGCAACGGATCACGCGTTCGACCAACAGTTACTCGATGGCGGCCAGTCTGGAACAGGATCTGACACCGCAACTGACCGCCGCACTCGAAGCGCGCATCATCTATGATGACATCAATTACACCGGCTTCAATTTCGATCCGACACCGGTGAACACCTATGGCGTGCGCAACGCGGTGAACCAGCCGACGGTGCTGACCAAGAACGGCGTCGCGTCGTCCAAGTTCAACCCGCGGGTCGCGCTGTCCTATAACAATGACAATGGCTTGTTGCTGTTCGCCAACTGGGCGCGCGGCTCAAAGCCCGGCGGCATTGACACCACCGACCAGAACGGCAACGTCACCGACGGCGAATTCAAGCCGGAAAGCGTCGATGCGTTCGAACTGGGCGGGAAATTTACCGGCGCCAACGGCCGGCTGATCCTCAACGCCTCGCTGTTCTACAGCATCTACAAGGACCAGCAGATCGGCACGATCGACAGTTCGGGGCCGGTGGCGATCAGCCGCACCGACAATATCGGCGAAAGCAAGTCGCGCGGGGTGGAGGCCGAACTCCAGTGGGCGCCGGTCGACAGCCTGTTCCTGCGCGCCGCCTATACCTACACACGGTCGAAATATTCCGACTATGTGCCGCCGCGCTGCTCGAACGTCGATTCGGCGGATACACAAACGTCGAATTGCTCGTTCAACGGCAAGACGGCGCCGTTCACGCCCAAGCATCAGCTCAACATGTCGGCGCGCTTTGAACAGGATTTTGGCAGCGACTCCAACGCCTGGATCGAAGTCGACACGCGCTTTGTGTCGAAACGTTTCATGTCGGCAGCGAACCTGTTCTGGTTGCCGTCTTATAACCAGACCGACCTGCGCGCGGGCATCGATTTCGGCAATTTCGGCATCGAAGCCTATGTCGAGAACTTGCTGAAGAACAAGGACCCGCGGACGGGGACGAGCACGGTCGACTATGGCTATTTCGACCTCAACTCGTTCAACTTGCCGCGCGGGGCGCTCGTCGCGCTCGCGCCGCGTCAGACCTTTGGGGTGAAACTCAGCGCGAAATTCTGAGTAACCTTCGGGACGCAAGACAGGACGGCGCGCGCTGGCAACATCGCGCGCCGTTTCTGTTGTGGGGGCATGGGGCGACGACGTTCGCCATTTTCGTCAAGCGGGTGCGCGCCGTCCCCCACTTTCGTCACCCTGAATTTATTTCAGGGTCCATGGTCGAACCTCGCCCGCAACGCCGTGTTCGATGCGAGACCCGGCCATGGACCCTGAAACGAGTTCAGGGTGACGAGTGTCGGGGGATGGGGCACCGACGAAATTGCTTGACAATACGAACCATATTGGTTATATGCCGTTTCGCTTTCGCGCCTGATTCTAGGAAGGGCGCGGGTGCATGGGACGCTGCGATGGGCCTTCGGGCCTGACAAAGCA
>JBEGPL010000287.1:0-3250 GCA_041181445.1 Pseudomonadota bacterium | reverse complement strand
GCAACCACAGCGGCAATTATGCCGAGGCGGGCGAATTTTTCGAGGCGCTGTCGCGGCGGACCGACGCCGAACCCGACAATGAACGCGTCGACCCCACCGAATATACGCTGAACCGTGCGCTGCAAAAATCGAATCTCGGCGAATTTGGCGAAGCCGACCGGCTGTTTGCCGAGGTCGACTTGGCGCCGACCACCGACATGGTGCAGATGCGCCTGCGCCGCAATTTCCGCGCGATCGACGCGCTCAACCGACAGGATTTTGCCGGCGCACTTGATCTGTTGTCGGCCCCATTACCCCCTCTGCCCCCGCTGGTCACCACCGGCGGCGGCGGGGTGCAACTGGACCGCGCGATCACCGCCGGACTGAACAGCGGCAACAGCGCTGCCGCTTTGCAACGCACGACCGACCGCGAGCGACTGACGCCCGAGGAACGCGCGATCATCATCGATGCGCAGGCGATCCATCTGGCGGGCACGGCGCAGCGGCTGGGCGGCGATGCGGCGGCCGCAAAGGCGGCCCAGCTCGACGGGCTGAACCGCGCGGTCACCGTGCGCGACGGCCGTGTCACATCGATCATCCGGCTACGCGCGCAGATGATTGCCGAAATCGGGCTGGCCGAAGAAGATCTGGGCAACATGGACGCGGCGCGCGCGCGGATGCAGGAAGCGGTCACGCTGATCGCCACCGAATATCCCGAAACCAGCGCGCTCGCCTCTGCCCGCGCCCGCTACGCCGGGTTCCTGGCGCGGCGCGGCGAAAATGCCGACGCGCGCGCGCTGTTCCGCGATGTGGTTGAGGCGGTGGCAGGGCAGCGGCGCACGCTGGCCGGCTTTACCAACCAGCTTGCGCCCTATTTCCGCCTGCTCGTCGCCGATGAAGCCGGGCCGACCCGCGTCGATGATTTCTTTGTCGCCAGCCAGTTGCTCGTCCGTCCCGGCGTCGCCGACACGCAGGCGATATTGGCGCGCGAGCTCAGCAGCGGCAGCGACGAAGGCGCCAAACTGTTCCGTCAGGCCAGCAATTTGGCCCGCGACATCGAACGCGCCCGGATTGAGGGCGCGCGGCTGGCGCAACTGCCGCAGGACTCGGCGATTGCCCAGCAACGCGCCGAACTCGACACCCAGATCGCCAATCTGGGCGGGCAACAGGCCGCGACTTTGGTGTCGCTGTCGGCTTTTCCGCAATTCCGCGCGGTCGAACAGACAAGCGTGCGGCTGGCCGATGTCCAGTCCGCGCTGACCGACGGCGAAGCCTATGTGAAGATGATGATCGTCGGCGACGAGGTTTACGGCCTGTACGCGACCCGCACCGATGCCCAAACTTGGCGCGCCGCCATTGACCGCGCCGGGCTGGACCGCGCCGTCGATCTGCTGCGCGGCACGATTTCGGTGAATGAGGGCGGGCGGCGCATCACCTATCCCTATGACGCCGCGCTGGCGCGCAAGCTGTATGGCCAGTTGTTCGATCCCGTCGCGCCGCAGATGGCGTCGATCCGCCATATCATTTTCGAACCCGACGGCGCGATGCTGCGGTTGCCGCTGGGCGCGCTGATCAGCGACGACAGCGGGCTCGCTGCCTATCAGGAGCGGCTCGATGATCCCGCCGCCGATGCGTTCGACATGCGCGAAATCGCCTTTGTCGGGCGGCGGAGCGAGGTGAGCACGGCGGTGTCGGCGCTGTCGTTCCGCAACGCGCGCGCCGCGCCGAAATCGCGCGCGGCACGGCAATATTTTGGGCTGGGCCAGAACCAGCCCGCCGCCAGCGATCCTTTTGCCTTGCGCGCGCGCGCCAGCGCAGCCGACGGCCCCGACGGCGGCCAATGCCTGTGGGGGCTGGGCGAATGGAACCGGCCGATTGCCGCGACCGAACTGCTCAACGCCAGCCGGACGCTGGGCGTCGACCAATCGACGGTGCTGACCGGCGCGGGCTTTTCCGACGATGCTGTGCGGTCGCGCGCCGACCTCGCCGATTATCGTATCCTCCATTTCGCCACCCACGGTTTTGTCACCGCGCCGCGCCCCGATTGTCCGGCGCGCCCGGCGCTGCTGACGTCGTTCGGACCCGAGGCGTCGGACGGGTTGCTCAGTTTTGAGGAAATTTTCGACCTGAAAATCGATGCCGATCTGGTGATCCTGTCGGCCTGTGACACCGCGGGGGCCGCGACGATTGCGGCGACGCGCGCGGCGGGGGTGACGACCGGCGGCGGCACCTCGCTCGACGGGCTGGTGCGCGCCTTCATCGGCGCGGGCGGACGTTCGGTGATGGCCAGCCACTGGCCGGTGCCTGACGATTATGACGCGACCCAGCGGCTCATCGGCGGGCTGTTCACCGCCCCGGCGGGAACCAGCATTGTCGATGCGCTGGGCACGACGCAGCGCGCGTTGATGGCCGATCCGCTGACCTCGCACCCCTATTATTGGGCGGGCTTTGCCGTCGTCGGCGACGGGATGCAGGCGCTGGTCCGCCCGGCGGGCAGTTTGGCCGATGCCGCCGCCGCGCAGGACATGACCGGGAGCGCACGGGCGCGGCCATGACCGACGCGCCGACCGACGATCTGGCCGACGGCCGCGTCGGCGGCGTGCTGCTGACGCTGGGCAGCGGCGCCCGGCGGCGCTCGCTGGGCAAGCAGCTGCGGCGGTTGTGGCAGCAATTGGGGCCGACGCGGATCGCCGCTACGCTGATCTTTCTGGCCATTGCCGTGCTGCTGGCGCGGCTGAGCTGGCAATTGCCGCTGGCCGAGGACGCCGAACGCGCGCTGTATGACATGCGCGCCGTCGTGACCGCGCCGCGCGTCGAACAGGATGGCCGCATCCTGCTGGTCACCTATACCGACGAAACGCTGTTCAACACCGGCATCCGTTCACCGGTCGACCGGACGACGATGACGCGCGCGCTCGTCAATCTGGACACGATGGGTGCAAAATCGATCGGCATCGACATTGGTTTCGATTCGCCGCAGGACGATGACGACCCGTTGATCGCACAGTTGCGCGCGATGAAAACGCCGACCTGGCTCGCCTATGTCGAACAGGCGAGCAACCCGAACACCATCCAGTTCGAGCAGGAACAGTTTTTGAAGGGCTTTATCGCCCGCGCCCGCACCCCGACGACCGGGCCGACCAATGTCCGGCTGAAAGCCGACGAGGACGGCGTCGTGCGCAATTGGCCCGATCGCCCGGTCAATTTGCCGCCCTTGATGGCGAATGCACTGGCAGGGTCAAACCCGGTGTTCGATACCTATCAGGGCGGC
>JBEGPL010000286.1:0-5287 GCA_041181445.1 Pseudomonadota bacterium | reverse complement strand
CATCGCGTCAATCGCCGTCGCCAGCGCCGCATCGCGCGCTGAGAGCCCGCCGCAGTCGTGCGTGGTCAACAATATGTCGACGCGGTTATAGACGTTCGACCATTCGGGGTGATGGTCCATTTTCTCGGCGATAATCGCGACGCGCGTCATGAAGCCGAACGCTTCGGCAAAGTCGCCAAAGGTGAACCGCCGGCTGATCGCGTCGCGACCGGCATCGTGCATCCAGTGCGGGTGCGCCGCCAGCAATGCCGCGCGCGCGCCCTGAGTCAGTTTGGTCACCATATCATCGCCCCTAGCCATGCGCCTGCTTGCGCCATATGACGGCGGACGATGCCCGACAAGCCGTCCTTCACTGCTGCGCCGCCCGACGATGCGCTGTTCTTTGCGATTGCCGATGCGGCGATTGCGGCGATGCCCGCGCCGCTGCGCCCCTTCGTCGACGGCTTGGCGATTGTGGTCGAGGACGTCGCTGACGCCGAAACATTGGCCGAAATGAGTATCGAACATCCCTATGACCTGACCGGCCTGTATCAGGGCCGCCCGATAGGCGACGGCGCTGCGGGCGACGCCGCCGACACGCTGCCGAACATCGTCACCCTCTATCGCCTGCCGATTCTGGTCGAATGGATCGAAACGGGTGAGCGGCTCGACCATCTGATCCGCCACGTCGTGATCCATGAAATCGGCCATCATTTCGGCTTTTCCGACGCCGACATGCACGCCATCGAAGCCATGGCGGATGCCGGATGAGCGGCGGCGCGGCGGCACTGATTGCGTTTGAGGCCGTCGCGTGCGTGCGCGGCGGGCGGACATTGTTCGACGACATCAGTTTTGCGCTCGCGTCCGGCGAAGCGCTTTGGGTGCGCGGTGCCAACGGGGTCGGCAAATCCAGCTTGCTGCGGCTGGCGGCGGGGCTGTTGCGACCCATCGCCGGCACGGTCACGCGCCGCGCCCGCCATGCCATTGCCGATGAAAACCCCGCGCTCGACCGCGAATTGACGCTGCGCAACGCGCTGGCCTTTTGGGCGCAGATCGACGGACGGGGGCTTGGCGATGTCGACGACGCACTGGCGGCGCTGGGCATCGAACGGCTTGCCGATGTGCCGGTGCGCATCCTGTCCACCGGCCAGCGCCGCCGCGCGGGTCTTGCCCGGCTGATCACCAGCGGCGCGGTGATCTGGCTGCTCGACGAGCCCGCCAACGGACTCGACCCGGCGGCACAGACTTTGCTGGAAGCGGCCATCGCGGCGCACCGGGCGCACGGCGGCACGGTCATCCTGGCGTCGCACCAGCCGGTCGACCTGCCCGGGGCACAGCAATTGACGCTCGCGGGGGCCGGGGCATGATGGCGGCGCTGTTCGCGCGCGAACTGCGGCGCAGTTGGGCCAGCGGCGCCATCTGGCTGCCGATTGCCTTTTTCCTGCTCGTCGCGACGCTCTATCCGTTCGCGGTCGGGCCTGATGCGGCGACGCTGGCGCGCACCGGCGGCGGCATGGCCTGGGTCGCGGCGCTGCTGTCGGCGCTGCTCCCCGTCGACCGGCTGGTCGCACCCGACCATGACGCGGGTGTGCTCGACCAATTGGCGGTCCGCGGTTTCGCCGACGAAAGTATCGCCGCAGTCAAAATCGCGGCGCATATGGCGGGGTTCGGGGTGCCGTTGCTGGTCGCGCTGCTGCCCGCGTCGGCATTGCTCGGACTCAGCGGCGCGACGTTACAGCAACTCGCCACCGGGCTGGCGATTGCCTGCCCGGCGCTGGCGTCGCTTGCGGTGATGACGGCCGCGCTGACCGCCAATCTGCGCGGCGGCGGATCGATCGGCGGGCTGGTGCTGCTGCCGCTGAGCGTTCCGGTGCTGATCTTTGGCGCGGGGATGCTCAATCCCGTGGGCGCGGGCGGCGGCGCGCTCAAGCTGCTGGTGGCGAGCGCCTTGCTGCTCACCGCCATCGGGCCATTTGCGGCGGGTGCGGCGCTGCGCGCGCTGCGGGAGTAGCCCAAAAAAGGGGACGGTCCCTAATTTCGGCCGCCGCTCCCCTTTTTGCGCAACGCAAAAGGGCCGGAGTTTCCCCCGGCCCTTTCGTGTAATTTGCAACCGAAATCAGGCGACGAGTTCGGCCGTGTCGACCTTCAACCCCGGGCCCATCGACGACGACAGCGCGACCTTGCGGACATATTTGCCCTTGGCGCCAGCCGGCTTGGCTTTCAGGATGGCATCGACGAACGCGTCGAAATTCTTGCGCAGATCGGCATCGCCGAACGACATTTTGCCAAGGCCCGCGTGGATGATCCCGGTCTTTTCGACGCGGAATTCAATCTGGCCGCCCTTGGCTGCCTTGATCGCTTCGGCGACGTTCGGGGTCACAGTGCCCAGTTTCGGATTCGGCATCAGGCCCTTCGGCCCCAGCAGCTTGCCCAGCCGGCCGACGATGCCCATCATGTCGGGCGTCGCGATGACGCGGCCATAATCGAGGTTGCCGGCCTGCATGTCTTCCATCAGATCCTCGGCCCCGACCTTGTCGGCACCGGCGGCGATGGCGGCTTCGGCGTTGGCGCCGCGTGCGAACACGGCGACCTTGACGTCCTTGCCCGTACCGGCGGGCAGTGTGACGACGCCGCGCACCATCTGGTCGGCGTGACGCGGGTCAACCCCCAGGTTCATCGCAATTTCGATGGTTTCGTCGAACTTGACGGTCGACAATTCCTTGAGCATTTTCAGCGCTTCATCGATGCTGTGCAGCTTTTCGCGGTCGACCTTGGTCGCCAGCATCTTTGCTTTTTTGGTCAGATTTGCCATCGGTTCAGCCCTCCACCACATTCAGGCCCATCGAACGCGCAGAGCCTTCGATGATCTTGGTCGCCTGTTCGATCGAATTGGCGTTCAGATCCTTCATCTTCATTTCGGCGATTTCGGCCAGCTTTGACCGGGCGATGCTGCCCGCGCTGATCTTGCCGGGTTCTTTCGATCCCGACTTCAGGTTCGCCGCGCGCTTGATCAGGAACGTCGCCGGGGGCGTCTTGGTGACATAGGTAAAGCTCTTGTCGGCGAACACGGTGATGATCACCGGAATGGGCATGCCCTTTTCCAGATCACCGGTCGACGCGTTGAACGCCTTGCAGAATTCCATGATGTTCACGCCGCGCTGGCCGAGTGCCGGCCCACGCGGCGGCGACGGGGTTGCGGTTCCCGCCGGCACCTGCAGCTTGATATAGCCGCTGATCTTCTTTGCCATAAGATATGGCTCCTTTCATTCTGTTGGTTCGGGCCGTTCGCCCTCCCCTCAAATTAAGCGGTCCAGCAGAGGGGCGAACCCTTCCTCCCGCGCGAATCCCCGCGCCATAAGCATGGGAAGCGTGCGCCGTTAACGGCAACACGGCTGTTTTGCAAGCGGGCCGCGCGGCCCGTGTGCAATCACTTCATCCGTTCGACCTGTTCAAAGTCGAGTTCGACCGGCGTGGCGCGGCCAAAGATCGACACCGAAACCTTGACCCGCGCCTTTTCGAAGTCGAGTTCTTCGACCAGCCCGTTAAAGCTGGCAAAGGGACCGTCGAGCACCTTGACCTGATCGCCGATTTCATAATCGACGCGAATTTCCTGTTTCGGACGCGCGGCGGCTTCTTCCTTGCTGTTCAGGATGCGCGCGGCTTCGGCTTCGGTAATCGGCTGCGGCTTGCCGAACGATCCCAGAAAGCCGGTCACCTTGGGCGTGTTCTTGACCAGATGATAGACATCGTCGGTCATCGTCAGCTTGGCGAGGACATAGCCGGGGAAAAATTTCCGCTCCGACTGGACTTTTTTGCCGCGCTTGACCTCGGTCACCGTTTCGACAGGAACCTCGACCGCTTCAACCAACTGGGTCAGCCCCAGCCGCTCGGCTTCGGACACGACCGAATCGCGCACCTTGTTTTCAAAACCCGAATAGGCGTGAATGATGTACCAGCGCGCCATAAATCCCCGTTCAAATATCGTCGATCACGCGGCGAGCGAGATCAGCCACCGCACCGCAGCGCCAAACACGCCGTCGATGCCCAGAAAGAAAAATGCCAGGATCGTCGTCATGATCAGCACCATCACCACCGTCATCATCGTTTCGCGGCCGGTGGGCCACACGATTTTTGACGCTTCGGCGCGCACTTGGCGCATGAATTCACCGGGTGATGATCTTGCCATGTTCAGACTGTCCTTTGCTTCCCGCCGCCACAGGCCCGTAACCCGGCGCTGGCCGGGGAATGACGAACCCTGATGTCAGGATGAGCGGCATTTAGGGCCTCGCCCGCGCTTTTGCAAGCGCGCGATGGCGCGCAATGCGCCGCCCAATTTCCGGCATGGCAGGGGCAGAGGGACTCGAACCCACGGCCCTCGGTTTTGGAGACCGATGCTCTACCAACTGAGCTATACCCCTATGCCGGAGTGCGCCCTTAGCCGCTGTCGCATCACCGATGCAAGGGGGGATTGCCACCGGCGTTGTGGCTGCTAGGCCGCGCGCCATGGATCAACAGTTCGCATCGGAACGCCCAAAGCAGCGCCTGCTCGCCGGGATCGCGCTGCGCCTGCTCGCTGTGGTCGCGCTCGCGTTGATGCTGGCGGCGGCAAAACTGGCGGCGGCGCGGGGCGTCCACTTGGCCGAAACCCTGTTCTGGCGACAGGCATTTGCCCTGCCGATTGTTATCGGATGGGCCCTCGCGACGCGCCAGATATCAACATTTCGCCCGCGCCGCATGGGCGCGCATGTCCGCCGCAGCGCAATGGGCATGGTCGGGCTGGCGTTCAATTTCGGCGGCATCATCATGCTGCCGATGGCGGAAGCGACGACAATCGCCATGTCGATGCCGATCTTTGCCGTGATCATGGCCGCGCTCGTGCTGCGCGAGCCGGTTGGCCGGTGGCGCTGGACTGCGGTCGCCATGGGATTCGCGGGCATATTGCTGGTCATCCAGCCCGGTGGCAGCGGCGGCTTTTCGGCTGGCCACCTGACCGGCGCGCTGGTCGCGCTTTGCGGGGCAATCATGACCGCCGCCATTTCCATCGCGCTGCGCGATCTTGGCCGGACCGAACCGGCGGTCGCCATCGTCTTTTGGTTCAGCTTGCTGTCGTCGTGCACGCTCGGCCTTGCTCTGCCCTTTGTTTACGCGCCGCACGATATGGATACATGGGCACTGCTTGTCGCCGTCGGCATCTTTGGCGGCGTTGCGCAGCTCGGGCTGACCGGCGCGCTGCGGCTGGCCCCCGTTTCGGCCGTGCTGCCGATGGACTATACCGGTCTGCTCTGGTCGATATTGATCGGCGCATGGC
>JBEGPL010000285.1:0-10491 GCA_041181445.1 Pseudomonadota bacterium | reverse complement strand
ATCAGCGTGCCGACTTCCTTTGACGAAATGATCCGGTCGAAACGCGCACGTTCGACGTTCAAAATCTTGCCCTTCAGCGGCAGGATCGCCTGAATATTGCGGTCGCGCCCCTGTTTCGCCGAACCGCCGGCGCTGTCGCCTTCGACCAGAAACAATTCGCATTTTGCCGGGTCGCGTTCCTGACAGTCGGCGAGCTTGCCGGGCAGCGAGGCAATGTCCATCGCGCCCTTGCGCCGCGTCAGTTCGCGCGCCTTGCGCGCCGCTTCGCGCGCGGCGGCGGCGTCGATGACTTTCTGGATGACGGCACGCGCATTCGCCGGATTTTCCTCCAGCCAGTCGCTCAGCCGGTCGGCCATCAGGCTTTCCATCGGCTGGCGCACCTCGCTGCTGACCAGCTTGTCCTTGGTCTGCGACGAAAATTTCGGGTCGGGCAGCTTGACCGAGACGATGGCGGTCAGGCCTTCGCGCATGTCTTCGCCGGTCAGCGTGATCTTTTCCTTTTTGCTGATCCCGGTCTTGTCGGCATAATTGTTGATCGTGCGCGTCAGCGCCGCGCGGAACGCCGCCAGATGCGTGCCGCCGTCGCGTTGCGGGATATTATTCGTGAAACACAGGACATTTTCATAATAGCTGTCGTTCCATTCGAGCGCGACTTCGATGCCGATGCCGTCACGTTCGGACGTGATCGCAATCGGGTCGGGCAGCAGTGCCGCCTTGTTGCGGTCCAGATATTTCACAAAGGCCGCGATGCCGCCCTCATAATAAAGATCATGTTCCAGGCGTTCGGCGTGGCGGCCATCGACCAGTTTGATCCGCACGCCCGAATTCAGGAACGCCAGCTCGCGGTATCGATGTTCGAGCTTTTCAAAGTCGAACTCGATGACATTTTTGAACGTGTCGGTCGACGCCTGAAAAGTCACGCGCGTGCCCTTTTTGCCCGCAGGCGCCGGGCCGCGCACGATCAGCGGCGACACCGCATCGCCATGAGCGAACTTCATCCAATGTTCTTCGCCATCGCGCCAGATGGTCAGTTCCAGCCATTCGGACAGCGCGTTGACCACGCTGACGCCGACACCGTGCAGCCCGCCCGAAACCTTATACGCATTGTCTTCGCTGGTGTTTTCAAACTTTCCGCCGGCGTGCAGCTGGGTCATGATGACTTCGGCGGCCGACACGCCTTCTTCGGCATGAATGCCCGTCGGAATGCCGCGACCATTGTCCTCGACACTGACCGACCCGTCGGGGTTGAGCGTGATCAGCACCAGGTCGCAATGGCCCGCAAGCGCCTCGTCGATCGCATTGTCCGACACTTCGAACACCATATGGTGCAGGCCCGACCCGTCGTCGGTGTCGCCGATATACATGCCGGGGCGTTTGCGCACGGCATCCAGCCCCTTCAGCACCTTGATCGAATCGGCGCCATAGGCGTTGGGATTGGGGACTTGGGCGGCGGGATCATTGACGGGGTCTGACATGCCGATTCTATAAGCGGACACAGCCCAAAACCCAAGGGAAAAAGCCGCCCGCACCGCAGTGCGACGATGGTTGCGCGCCGGTGCCGCCGCCGCTAGTTTGTCGGCCATGAACCCGAAAATTCTTCCCGTCGTCGCGGCCCTTGCGCTGATGCCCGCCGCGTGCAGCCAGCCCGCACCCCCCGATGAAAGCCACGCGGTGGTCACCGGCGCGCCACTGGCCGCCATGCCCGTCAAAATCGGCACCGAGGGCCCGCAATTGCCCGCCTGTGCCAGCGTATCACGCGTGATCGCGGCGGGGACCGATGCCTATTGGGCACCCGGCGAAATCCGCGCGGTCAAGGCCCGGCTGGTGGGGGGCGCGCACATTGCACTGTGCGAAGCGCGCGACAACGACCAGTGGTTCGGCGTGATTTTCCCCGCGCCGGGCACCGACATGGACCTGTGCAATGTCGGACGCCCGGTGACATCGGCGCGCGAATATCAGGGGCCGTGCCGCTGGGGCTGGATCAAGGGCGGGACGGTGCAACTGGGGGGCTAGCCCCGCCGTGCATCACCCGCCGCGACAAAATTCGGTCAAGCGGCCGATTTCGGGCCAGGCCGGCAACGCCGCGCCCTGCCCCGCGCTGTTCGACAGGGCAAAGCGCCCGCGGCTGAACGCCATCCGGTCGAGAATGCCCGCGCGCGATTGCAACACGACGCGCAGTCCGCCATCCGCGCCCGCAACGCCGTTCAGATTTTCGGTGCCATTGGTGGTGTGCACGGCGACATCGCTGGCCATCCCCATCCCCGCCGCCGTCATCACCACGTCGCCCCCCGCCCGTTCACAAGCGAGCGTGATTGCCGCCCCGCCGGCGCCGACATAGCGTGCGGCAGCGCCGGTTCCCGATACTGCAAATTGCCAGTCTCCCGGCTGGATCGGCCAGTCTTCCCACGAACCGGCGGGATGCGCGCCCAGCGGCGGCGGCGGCACCGCATTGACCACCACCGGCGGCCGGATTGGGGCTGGCACGGGCTTTGACGGCGCGGTGCAGGTCGCAAGACCGAGGCTCGCCAACGCCATTCCCACGGCGTTCATCAGCCGGCGGCGCATCAGGCAAATCCTTCCCAGCGGATCACATCGTCGATCGACGCACGCGGCACGGGCCAGTTGTTGACCGGTTTTGTCAAATCGGCATGACCGATGGCGAGGCCGCAGAACAAGATCTGGTCGTCGCCGATGCCCAGTGCCGTGCGGACCGTTTCGCCATAGGCCGCCCAACATTCCTGTGCGCAGCTGCCCAGACCCGACTCGGTCAGGAGCAGCATCAGCGATTGCAGCCACATACCCATGTCGGACCATTGCGGGGGGCCCATGGTGCGCGGCGTGTGCAGGAACAGCATCACCGGCGCACCGAAGCCTTGATAATTCTGCGCGAATTGCAGCATCCGGCCCATCTTGTTCTCGCGCGGGATGTCGAGCGCGGCATAGAGCGCCTCGCCCAAGCCGAATCGGCGCGCTTTCCAAGGGTCGGGCAGGAATTCGGGATAGATGGCATATTCCATCTGTTGCCCCTCCGCGCCCATGGCGATGCGCGTCGCGACAACATCCTTCAGCCGTTGCCATGGTGCGCCGGTGACGATAACCGCCTGCCATGGTTGCAAATTGCCGCCCGAAGGCGCGCGCTGCGCCGTTTCCAGCAATGTGCGGAGCAGCGCAGCGTCGACCGGCTGGTCGGTAAAGGCGCGCACCGAACGGCGCTGGTTCAGGGCTTGGGCAACGCGCATGACTTCATCCTATTCGACGGCAAATTTATTTGCACGCCGTTTGCCGAACAACAGCCCGCGTTCCATCTGCAGCTTGAGCTGGCGGTAATAGGCGTGGAGGAACACGCCATCCTCCTCCGCAACCGGCCGCCCGATCTTTTGCCGGATGGTGTCGGCGACGCTGCGCATGACGGTTTCGTCGGCGGCGCGCAAGACCCGTTCAAGTTCCTGCAGTTCGAACACGCCATAGACCCCCAATTCGGCGGGGGTAAAGGCAAGCCCGCCATCCTGTCCCGTCACGGTCAGGTCCAGGCTGAGCTTGGCGCGCGGCGCTTCGACGACCCAGGTGCCCGCGATCAGGTCGGCCATCCGCATCCGGTCGCGGTTGAACAGCAGGAAAAAGCTGAGCCCCGCGGTCCAGCCGAACCCGGCGAGCGCGATCCAGCCGGTGACCATATCTTCCGCCGTGGCAAAGCCGAGCATGGTGATCGGCAGGAACAGTTCGAGCTCGCGGATCAGGTTGCGCGCGACCACCGCGTCGGCAGTCAGCCGCCCGCCGTCGCGCGCGACGACGCGCATCTGGAGCAGGCGCTTGCCCGGCGTCGCCGCGCGCTGGCTCATCTCGAATCCGATGAAATAGAAATTGCGCATCACAAAGCTGCCCAGCAGCCAGAAGATTTCGGCCATATCCTTGCCGCCGTCGGTAAAAAACCAGACCATCAGCAGGAAAAAGACGAGCATCGACAGATAGAGGATGAGCAGATCGACGACCAGCGCCGCCAGCCGCGCGCCCGCGCTGGCGATCCGCAATTCCAGATCGATCCCCTCGGGCGTGATAAAGGCGCGGCGC
The DNA here is from genome assembly GCA_041181445.1 of Pseudomonadota bacterium. Lineage (GTDB taxonomy): Bacteria > Pseudomonadota > Alphaproteobacteria > Sphingomonadales > Sphingomonadaceae > Sphingopyxis. Next base: position 6,423 of record JBEGPL010000285.1, on the reverse strand, counting down.
TTGTCGCGCCGGTCCGCAACGGTCAGCGTCTGGCCGGGCGCCGAGCCGGTCATGCGCGCCGCCGCCACGGGACATAGAAATAGCCGCACCACAGCGTCAGCATCGCGCCGCCAATCGCATAGCGCACGCCGGTGTCGGTCACCAATTGCCGCCCGAAACCCTCCAGCAGGCCCGCAAAAACCAGCATGATGATCACCCCCACCATCGCCGTGCCCGCCGTGCGCCCCGCCGCCGCCGCCGCCGTCAGCCGGTCGTGCGCGCCGGGGAAGACCACCGCCGTGCCAATGCGCAGCCCCGCCGCCCCTGACAGCGCCGCCGCGAACAATTCGGTCGTGCCATGGATGAACAGCCAGCCGCCAAATTCGACGCCCAGCCCCTTGCCCGCGAACACCGCAACCATCGCGCCCAGCGTCAACCCCTGATAATATTCGAGCATCATCGTCGGCAGGCCAAAGGCAAAGCCGAGCGCGAACGACAGGATCGACACCTGGCTGTTGTGGGTGAACAGGAAGGTCGCGAATGTGTGCAGCGCGGCGTCTTTCGGTTTGGCAAACAGGGTGTCGCGCAGAAACGCGGCGGTCGCGTTCGGGTCGCGCCCGCCCGCCATATCTTCGGGTACAAACTGGAAAAACCATTGCGGGTCGCCCGCCACCAGCGCCCAACTGGTCGCCATGCCCAGCGTGATGACCAGTGCGATGATGATCGTTTCTTTCCACAGCGACCGGATTGCGGCAGGCCAGTCATGCGCGAAAAAGGAACCGAGCCGCCTCATCCGCGTCGTGCGGACGCCATAGATGACAAAATAGCCGCGCTTCGCCAGTCCCTCCAGATATTCGAGCATCGCCCGGTCGAGGCTGGTCGCGCGCGCGATCGACAATGACGACAGCGTCGCGCGGTACAGCACAGGCAATTGCAACAGATCGTCAGACGACAGCGCACGCGCCGATCCCTTTTCAATCGCCGTGAGCAGCCGTTCAAACTCTATCCAGTCGCCCTCGCGCTCGGCGCGGAACCGGCGGGTCGAAAAGGCTGGACCGTCGATGGCCGCCGCCGCTTCGGCCAGCGCGGTGGGTGAAAGCGCGGCGTCGGTCATATCACCCCCTTGCGCTTGATGCGCAGATAGGCCTCGATAATCCGGCTGCCGACGGCGTCGTGCGGCGCCTCGATCACGTCGGCGCCCAGTCGCTGGAGCCGCGCAATGACAATGCGGCGGTCGCGCAGCATGGCGGCGGCGACATTGCTGCGCACGATATCGACCGGCGCGTCGGGGGTGCGGCGCACTTCGTCTTCCAGTTCGACATCGCGCAGCACGACAAAGACCAGCGCGTGACTGCGCGCCAGCTTGCCCGCCGCGCGGATCATCAGATCGGCGCTGGTCGCATCGGTGAATTCGGTGAACAGCACGATCAGCGACCGGCGTTTCAACCGCGCCGCCAGCGTCGTCAGCGCCAGCGTGAAATTGCTTTCCTCATGCGCGTAATCAATGACGGCGGCGGCGCGTTGCAGGTCGATGAAATTGCGGCTGTGGGTAAAGGCAGGGGTCATCGCGCGCGGACGGCTGGCAAAGTGGAACAGACTGACGCGGTCGTTCATTTTCAGCCCGACATAGCCGAGCAGCAACGCGGCAGCGACGGCGCGGTCGATGCGCGGCATGCCCGCCACCGGTTCGGTCATCGACCGCCCGGCATCGATCGCGAGCACCAGCCGGTTGTCGCGTTCGATGCGATATTCCTTGGCGAGCAACTTGCCGTGGCGCGCCGATTGTTTCCAGTCGATGGCACGGCGGTCCATACCGGGGCGAAATTCGGCCAGACTTTCAAACTCGCTGCCCTCGCCGATCAGCAACTGGCTGCGCATCCCGAACTGGGCGTCGCGCGCGAACAGCCGTATCCCCTCGTCGCGCACCGACTTCATCGACGGGGTTATTTTGACATCGCGGTCAAGGCTCTGGCGGCGTTGCTTCCACGCCAGCCCGAGCGGGCCGGTCCAGCGCACCCACAGCGATTCGAGCGCCGCCGTGCCGCGCCGTGCGCCGCGCGCCGTGATCTCGGCAGCATAAAGCACGGCGCCGTCTGCGCCGTCCGCCGCCCGGTCCAGCCGTCCCTCCATCCGGCCGCTGTCCGCCAACCGCGGATCAACGCCCAGCGCAAAGGCGGCGCGGGCGCCAAAGCGGCCGCCGCGCGTATCGGTGGCGGTCACGGCAATTGTGAAGTCTTCGCCCACGCCCGCTTGGCGCGGCGCCTCTATCGCCAGTTGGAGCCGACCCGGCTGCGGCCCGGCCAGCGCGTCGATCAGCATCAGCGCCAGCACGAACATCACCCAGCCCACGGCAAACAGCCAATATTCGGGCCGCACCAGACCCAGCACCAACGCCGCCGGCGCCCCGGCAAGCAGCAGAAAAATGGTCCGGGCGGTCGGATAGATCAACGCGGGACTTCTGTCCGGCTGACCAGATCGGCGACGATATCGTCGGCGATTCGCCCATCGATCTCGGCGCTGGCCGACAACAGGATGCGATGGCGCAGGACCGATGGCGCCAGCCGCTTCACATCGTCGGGAATCGTGTAATCGCGCCCGTCGAGCGCAGCCGCGGCGCAGGCAGCCCGCGCCAGCAGCGTCGCCGCCCGCGGGCTGGCGCCGCTTTCCAGTTCGGGCGTTTCGCGCGTCGCGCGGATCAGCCGGACGATATAGTCGATAATCTCGTCGACCAGCCGGACGCGCGCGATGACGTCGATGGCCGCGCCAATCCCCGCCGCATCGGTCACCTGTTGGACCCCGAACCCGGCGACATCGGCCCCCTTGAACCGTCCGCCAGGGTCGGCGACAATGCGCCGTTCCTGCGCCGCGTCGGGGTAGCCCACCGCAACCTTGAACAGAAAACGGTCAAGCTGCGCCTCGGGCAAAGGATAGACGCCCTGTTGTTCGATCGGATTCTGCGTCGCCAGCACGGTGAAACGCGGGCTGAGCACATGCGTCTCGCCATCGATGCTGATCGTGCGTTCCTGCATCGCCTGAAGCAATGCGGCCTGCGTCTTGGGCGGGGTGCGGTTGATTTCGTCGGCAAGCAGCAATTCGGTAAAGATCGGCCCCTTGGTCAGGCTGAATGCGGAGGTTTGGAAATTGAACAGGTTCGACCCTAAAATGTCGCCCGGCATCAAATCCGGCGTGAACTGGATGCGGCCGAATTCCAGCCCGACGGTGCGTGCAATCGCCTGCGCCATCAGCGTCTTTGCCGTGCCCGGCGGCCCTTCGAGCAGGATGTGCCCGCCCGAAAGCAGCGCGATGCTGATCATTTCGGCGACATCGCGCTGGCCGACGACGGCCTTTTCGACCTGATCGGCGATTGCCGCCCCCAGCGCTTTCACGCCCTCAAAACTATCGATTGTCACGCAAGACATCCTTTCTCCAATCGCTCAGCGCCCGGGCGAGGCTGAGCATTTCGTCTTTGTTGCGGGCGTAAACCATCCGGCTGCCGAGCGCGGAAAACGTCTCGCGGCCTTCGGGCGTGAACCGGTCGATCCAGCGGTCAAGTGCTGTGCCGCGCAGCCCGAGCGGCGCATGCAATCCGGCGGCGATCACGTCGCGCAAATGATGGGCATAGCCATCGGCGGCATCCAGCTCGCGCCCCGCCTGGACAATCATGTCAGCCGAATTGGTGATCAGTGCCTGTTTTGACATGGCAATCGCGCGGCGCGCGCGCAGCGCCGGGCCAAAGCGGAACCAGCTTTGCCACAGCGCAAGCAGGCCCGCAGCGATCAGCGCGACAGTGATCGCGGCAAAGGGCGGGGTGAAGGCAAAGCGGATCAGCGATTCGCTGCTGCCAAAGCCGTTCAGCGTCACGTCCCACACCAGCGATTCGGCGCCCGTTTCCTCGGCCAGCGCGTCGAGAAGCGTCACCGCGCCGCGCGCCCGTTCGTCGTCCGCCAGCGCCAGATTGTTCAAAAGGTCGGGTTCGGCGAGGACATAGAGCTGGTCATGACTGACGCTCAGCGCGAGCACCGCGCCGCCCTGCGGATGGTTGGCGATCGGCTCGATCCCCTCGCCCTCGATCCGCACAGCCCCGGCCGGGACAAAAAGCGGCACCGGGCGTCCGGCAAGTTCAGCAACGCGGCGCTGCGCATTCTTGACGGCGCCCGATGCCATTTTGGCTTTTCCGAAATAATCTTCGGGCAGCATCGCCGCACTGGCGGCATAGGACGCGCCCTCCATCACCCATCCGGGCTTTTTGCCGTCGGGCATCGCCGTCCATTTGGGCAGGACAACCAGCACCGGCTGGTCGCCATGCGCCTTGATCAGCTCGGCGACTTTTTCGGGCGCGGTGTTCGGCGCGGGCGTCAGGATCAACAGGCTGGCAATGGCATCGCCATCGGCGTTGAAATTGATGTCACTGGTCGGCACGTTGCGGCGGATCTGGCTTTCCAGCCCCATCCGCTCGGCGAGGTCGGCAATGCCGGCAAAACCCGGTGCGCCACGCGACAGCGCGTGGCCGCCGCCATTGTTGCCGTTCGCCAGATTGGGGCCAAAGGCAATCAACCCCCAGAACAGGAAGAAAAAGACGATGCCGCCGCCGATCAGCGCGAGCATCAGTCGCGGCGAAAAGCCGCCCGATTGCGACGTGTCCGCCGCGCTCATGCCGCCGCCCAATTGCGCGCAACAGTCAGGTCGGCATAGGCCGTGCGGCACGCCGTCCAATCCGCCGCGCCCAGCTTGTTGCCGCCGAACAGGCTATGTTCAACCGCGCGGGCAATCGCCGCAAAGGCGCCGCGCGCGACCGCAGGCAGCGTCTGTGCCGCCGCAATTTCGCGGCTGGTGAGTGCGGGACGGACAAAATCGGGACGGCGGCGGTCGATGTCCTCCAGGCTGCGCCAGAGCAACAGGTGCACGGCTTCTTCATAGCGGCCATCGGCGGCGAGCGCGTCGGCCTCGGTCAGCAATTCGCGCGCGCGCGCGGCTTCGACCAGCCCTTCTTCGGCGTCGACCACAGGCGCGCGGCGGCGCAGCTGGCCCACCCAATCGGCAAAGGTCGGCGACAGGCGGTACAGCACGGCGAGTGCGAACAGGATGACCAACGTCCAGATAAGGATTTTGAACATGCCGCCGGACCCGGCGAACAGCCGGTCGAGCCATTCGAAAAAATCGCGCAGAAAACCGTCCTGTTGCGGCGGTTTTTCGGGTAATTTGCTGAATGCGGTCTGGATTTCGCCCTTGGCGCGAATATCGGCAATGGCGGCGTCGAACAGTTCGGGATCGACCATCCAGCCCGTGCCCGCATCGGTGGCCGCCGCGACCGGGGCCGCATCGACGGGCACGGCGGGCGGTAACGGAGCAAGATGAGGCGCCGCCGGCACCGCTGCATTCGCCATGGACGCGTCGCTAACCCTCCGAAATCATGCTTGTCCATGGTGGTAGCCCGCGCGGGGCGGCAAGCGCAAGCGATGATTGAACCGGTCAGGCGGGCGGCATCGGCGGCAATTGCCAGTCAATTGGCGGCCGCCCCGCCGCCGCCAGAAAGATGTTGGCGCGGCTGAACGGCCGGGCGCCGAACCAACCACGATGCGCTGACAGCGGACTGGGATGGACGGCCGGCAATATCAAGTGCTGCGGCGCATGCGCCGCCAGTGCGGCTTTTTGCTGCGCAGGTCGGCCCCACAGCATGAACACGGTCGGCGCCGCGCGCGCGACAACGGCGTTGATCACCGCATCGGTAAACGGTTCCCACCCCCGTTTCTGGTGCGAACCCGCGTGTCCGGCTTCAACGGTCAGGACCGTGTTGAGCAACAGCACCCCCTGCTGCGCCCAAGACAGCAAGCAGCCGTGGCCGGGCGGCGCGGCCCCGACATCGCTGCGCAATTCCCGAAAGATATTGGCCAGCGATGGCGGCGGGCGCACGCCCGGCGGCACGCTGAAACTCAACCCGTGCGCTTGTCCCGGCCCATGATAGGGATCCTGACCCAGGATCACGACCCTGACCGCGTCGAGCGGTGTGCGCTCCAACGCGCAAAACCGGTCCGGCGCGGGCGGATAGATCCGTTTTCCCGCTGCCGCTTCTCCAGCCAGAAATGCGTTCAATGCCGCCATCGACGGCGCGGCAAAAGCCGGGGCAAGTGCATCGCGCCAGCAGGGCGCAAGCGTGTCGGTCATCGTTCGGGCTGGTGTCGACATGGCCGCCCTGAATAGGGCGCGGTTCCCGCCGCTGACAATGCCAAAGTGGCGCGGCAAATTGGTGACCCCTACGGGACTCGAACCCGTGTTTTCGCCGTGAAAGGGCGACGTCCTAGACCGCTAGACGAAGGGGCCGTCATTCGGTGACGGGGCGCTTTAGACAGGGTCATGGCGCGGGTCAAGGGGCGTTCACCGGCGGTTCCCGATTGGGCACCGCGTTCGCGCGGCGCCGCGATGCTAAGGTTTGGGTTTTACCGTGTC